>JALLON010000208.1 GCA_027717925.1 Acidobacteria bacterium AH-259-G07
GAAAAAAGTTCCGGAACCTGGTCCCGTCAGGATCGACCAAGTCACTGAGGAAGCAATCAAACCAGGAGTCGTCGAAGAACCGGAGAAGCCGGTACCTGAAGAAGTTCAGAAAGAGGTCGCGAAAGCTCCAGAAGTTCCCGTCACTGAAATAGTTGAGCCGGAGCCGGCGGAAGAAGAAGTCAAAGAGCCTCAAGAGGTGACCTTCTCCGAAAAGATAACAGTAAAGGAGTTAAGCGAAAAAGTTCGTCTCAAGAGTGGGCAGATCATTAAGGAACTGCTTGCCCGAGGAATCATGGCTACGATTAATCGATCATTAGAGCGGAAAATCGTCGAAGAGATCTGTGAAGCCCACGGCGTGATCCCGAATTTCGTCTCCTTTGAAGAGGCAGCTGTTGAGCAGCAAACGATCCAAGAGCGACCTGAGGACTTGGTGGAGCGAGGGCCAGTCGTGACAGTGATGGGACATGTGGATCACGGCAAAACCTCCTTGTTGGATGCCATCAGAGAGACGCAAGTCGCAGCTGGTGAAGCTGGAGGAATTACGCAGCATATTGGCGCCTACCATGTGGACGTAAAAAACCGCCGCATCATCTTTATCGACACTCCTGGCCACGAGGCTTTTACCAGAATGCGGGCTCGCGGTGCTCAGGCCACCGACGTTGTGGTTTTGGTCGTGGCCGCCGATGACGGAGTGATGCCACAGACCCTGGAAGCAATCGACCACGCTCGAGCAGCTGAGGTTCCCATCCTTGTGGCTATCAATAAGATCGACAAGCCAGAAGCACAACCGGAACGCGTTAAACAGGCGCTGTCCGAGCAAAATCTGGTTCCGGAGGAATGGAGCGGCGACACGGTCATGGTTGAGGTCTCGGCGAAGGAAAAAACGAACCTCGACTTACTGCTGGAGATGATCCTGTTGTCGGCGGATCTGCTAGAACTGAAAGCGAACCCCGACCGATCTGCTTCAGGCGTGGTTTTGGAGGCTAAGCTGAATAGAGGCCGCGGCGCGGTAGCCAGCGTTCTAGTCAAAAACGGGACTCTTAGAATTGGAGACTCCTTTATCGCCGGAGCAGCTTACGGAAAAGTCCGTGCCATGTTCAACGACGATGGAAGCCCCCTCACTGCGACTGAGCCCAGCAGTGCTGTTGAGATCCTCGGGCTGCAAAGCCTACCTCAGGCTGGCGATCCCTTTCAAGTTGTCGACGACACCGCAAAGGCACGGGAGATTGGAGAATACCGACAAGACCAGCTTAGGGAGCATGAACTGGCCAAGTCTTCCAAAGTCAGTTTGGACGATCTTTACACTCGAATGGAGGCCGGAAACATCAAAGAGCTCCGGATGGTGCTCAAGGCGGATGCGCGGGGGTCGGTGGAGGTCCTAGAAGACACTCTCGAAAAACTGGGCACCCCTAAAGTTCAGGTCAAAATCATTCACAGTGGAGTGGGAGCCATTTCCGAATCGGATGTTCTTCTGGCCTCCGCTTCCAACGCCATCGTCGTCGGATTCAACGTGCGTCCCGAAAGAAATGCCCAGGACGCTGCCGAGCAAGAAAACGTTGACGTGAGACTGCACACAGTGATCTACGATATGTCGAACGAGGTCGAACAAGCTATGGTTGGGCTTTTGGAACCAACCTTCCGAGAGACGGATTTGGGTCGGGCCGAAGTTCGCCAGACCTTCCGGGTACCGAAGTTCGGAACCATTGCCGGCAGCTCTGTCCTGGAAGGGGTGATCAGGCGAAATGTGGAAGTTCGCCTCCTCCGCGACAACGTTGTCATTCATGAAAGCAGGATCGACTCGCTGCACCGCTTCAAGGATGACATCAATGAGGTTAAAGCCGGATATGAATGCGGTATCTCGATTGCCAACTTCAACGACATTAAGATCGGTGACGTGATAGAAGCCTACGTCCGAGAAGAAGTCGCCCCAGAACTGAGATAAGCTTGGCGTATGCCTCTAATCTAAAAAGAAAAGAACGCAGATGACCATTTCGAGGCGTTCCTTCCTCAAGCTCAGCTCTGCGGGGACGGTGCTAACCACCGCCTTCGGCTTTGATGTCACTCCTGTTCGCGCTCAGACCCGCCGCCTGAAGATCGAACGCACCACGGAAACGCGCAGCATCTGTCCTTACTGCTCTGTCAGCTGCAGCGTGATCATTCATACCCTGGGTGACAAAGCCAGGAACGTCACCGGCTCAACGGTGGTTCACGTCGAGGGAGACCCGGATAGCCCAATCAACCGGGGAACGCTGTGCCCCAAGGGGATCACCCTGAAGCAAAACATCGTGAACGACCTCCGACTGACAAAGGTGCGTTACCGCGCTCCCGGAAGCGACCAATGGGAAGAGAAAACCTGGGATTGGGCCATTGACCGCATTGCCCACCTCTTTAAGCAGACTCGCGACGACAAACTCATCGAACGCGATTCTCAGGGGCGCGTTGTAAATGCTCTCACCGCAGTCGGCGTCATCGGCGGATGCACCGACTCGAACGAAAACAACTACCTGATGGTGAAGTTGTTTAGAGCCGGGCTTGGGATTATTCCTCTGGAGCAGCAAGCCCGCATATGACATGGCCCCACGGTGGCCAGTTTGGCCACCACCTTCGGGCGCGGTGCAATGACCAACGGCTGGACGGATATCGCCAACGCCGATGTCATCCTCGCTATGGGAGGGAACCCGGCTGAAAACCACCCCGTCGGTTTCCGCTTCGTGATGGAGGCCAGGCGAAAGCGCAAGGCGAAACTCGTCAACGTGGACCCGCGTTTCAACCGTACCTCAGCAGTAGCTGATTACTTTGTGCAGATTCGCGCGGGTTCCGACATCGCCTTCCTGGGTGGTTTGATCAACTACGCCCTCAAAAATGGACGCTACCACGAGGAGTACGTCAGGCTTTACACCAACGCGCCTTTTATCGTCACGGACGCGTACAACTTCGACGAAGATCAAGGCCTCTTCTCAGGCTGGGATGAGGAGAAGAAGGAGTACGCTGCATCCACGTGGAATTATGAGCTGGACCGAAAAGGGTTTGCCAAAGTAGACCGGACAATGCAGCACCCCCGCAGCGTGTTTCAGCTAATGAGGAAGTTCTACGCTCGATATACGCCGGAGGTGGTCTCGAAGATCTGTGGCTGTGAGGTTGAGCCCTTCAAGAAGGCGGCAGAAATCATCACTTCCACCTATACGCCAGAAAAAGCTGGGACAATTACCTATGCCCTGGGCTGGACGCATCACAGCTTTTCCGTGCAGCTCATTCACGCCGCAGCCATGCTGCAGCTCCTGCTGGGCAATGTTGGGAGGCCGGGCGGAGGTGTGAATGCTCTGCGGGGACACGCCAATATCCAGGGAGGAACCGACAACGGCATGGCCTACCACAACACTCCGGGCTATATCCCCATCCCCAAGGCTAACCATCAAAGCCTGAAGGAGTTTCTCGATGCGGTGACGCCCAAGCCGCTCCGGCCCAACTCCATGAATTACTGGCGAAACACCAGCAGGTTTTTCGTTAGCCAAATGAAAGCGTTCTACGGAAAGGGCGCGACCAAAGGCAACGACTTTGCCTACCATTATCACCCCAAGCTGCCTGCAAACGAGGCTGGCAGACTTGAGAACTGGAGCTGGGCCTACATCTTCGACCACATGTACCAGGGCAAGATGGACGGGTTCATGAGCTTCGGGATGAACCCTGTGGCCAACGGCCCGCACTCTCAAAAAGTCATATCGGCTCTCTCGAAACTGAAATGGCTTGTGGTGGCCGAGAACTTCGAGATCGAGACCGCATCTTTCTGGAAATCTGAGATAGTGGCCCTGATCGACAAGAAGCCGCAAGATGTGAAGACGGAAGTCTTCCTGCTGCCGGCTGCCAACTTCGCCGAGAAAGACGGTTCCTTTACCAACTCAGCGCGCTGGGCACAGTGGAAATGGAAAGCCGTTGATCCGCCCGGAGAAGCCATCCCTGATCAGGAGATAATCGGCCGGCTCTTCCTTAAGATTCGTGAGCTTTACCAGGAAGAAGGCGGCAAGTTTCCGGATCCCATACTCAACCTGAACTGGTGGTATGCCAATCCGGCAACGCCTTCAATGGACCAGCTAGCCAGGGAGATCAACGGCTGGGCAGCCACTGGCGTCACCGACGAAAAAGACGGCAGGTCGGTGGTCCTGGAGCGCGGTCAACAACTCAGCAAGTTCGCGGATCTGCGCGCTGATGGTTCTACGCTTTGTGGTAACTGGCTCTACATTGGCTCCTACACCGAAGCCGGCAATAACATGAAGCGCCGCAGTACCGAAGACTCGGTGGGACTCGGCTTGTATCACGAATGGGCCTTCAACTGGCCCGCCAATCGCCGCATCCTTTACAACCGCTGCTCGGCCGATGCCCAGGGCAATCCCTGGGATCGTAGCCGCGCAGGTATTCTGTGGAACGGGGAGAGATGGGTCGGCGATGTCCCGGATTACAGGGTAAATAGTCCACCAGAAGAAGGACTGGGCGCATTCATCATGATCCCTGAGGGAGTGGCCAGATTGTTCGTTCCGGGCCAGTTCGTGGACGGACCTTTCCCCCTGAGCACTACGAACCTCTCGAGTCCCCAGTGCCCAACCTGCTCCACCCCACACACAGCTCCAACCCGGCTGTTAAACTTTTCACGGGTAAGTGGGACAAGTTGGGCAAGCCCGATGAATTCCCCATCGTCTGTACCACCTACCGCCTGACCGAGCACTTCCACTACTGGACCAGGAACAATCCCTACAATGTTCAGCTGCAGTCAGAATTCTTTATTGAGATGCCGGAAGAGTTAGCCGCTGAGAAAGGCATCAGCAATGGCGACATGGTAAAGGTGACCTCTGCTCGCGGTGAGATACAGGGAAAGGCAATGGTGACGAAGCGGATTAAACCGATGAGGGTCGGTCAGCAGAAAGTCTACCAGATCGGTTTCCCGATACACTGGGGCTTTTTGGGCCGGGGCAAACAAACCGGTGCGCTGGCTAACCTGGTAACCCCAACCGTGGTGGATCCCAATTCTTTTGCCCCTGAGT
>JALLON010000209.1 GCA_027717925.1 Acidobacteria bacterium AH-259-G07
TATCGTGGGCAGGAAATCCCTGTCAACATCGAAGAAGAGATGAAGACCTCCTATATGGACTACGCCATGTCCGTGATTATCGGACGTGCGCTTCCCGATGTTCGAGACGGATTGAAGCCAGTTCACCGGCGAATCCTGTATGCCATGAGCGAGCTGGGAAATACTCATAACAAACCCTATAAAAAGTCGGCCCGTGTGGTTGGCGATGTGATCGGGAAATATCACCCTCATGGGGAAACGGCTGTCTACGACGCGATCGTACGAATGGCCCAGACTTTCTCCATGCGTGAACTTCTGGTTGATGGGCAGGGGAATTTTGGATCCGTCGATGGTGATTCGCCCGCAGCCATGCGTTACACGGAAGTCCGGATGTCGCGGATTGCCGAGGAGCTATTGGCGGATATTGATAAGGAAACAGTCGATTTCCAGCCCAACTATGACGATTCCTTAACTGAGCCTCTCGTGTTACCCGGCAGGATTCCCAATCTGATTGTAAACGGGGCCTCCGGCATTGCCGTTGGGATGGCCACGAACATTCCACCTCACAATCTGGGTGAAATTGTTGACGCTGCACTTTTACTCATTGATCGCCCTGACGCTTCGCTGGCGGAGATTATGGAACTGGTCCCCGGTCCGGATTTTCCCACTGGCGCTCTCATTTATGGACGCGCTGGTATCCGCCAAGCGTACAGAGCGGGACGGGGAATTGTACGGCTGCGGGCTCAGGCCTCGATTGAAAAAATTGGAAAGGACCGCGATGCAATCATTATTCATGAAATCCCTTATCAAGTAAATAAGGCCAAACTCATCGAGAAAATTGCCCACCTCGTCCATGCCAAAAAGATTGAAGGGATCAGTGACCTTCGCGATGAATCGGATCGCCGGGGGATGCGAGTGGTCATCGAGCTGAAAAAAGGGGAACAAGCCCAGATTATTCTGAACCAGCTGTACAAGTTGACCCCAATGCAGACTTCATTTGGGGTCATTTTGTTGGCTCTGGTCGATGGGCAACCTCGCGTGCTGAGTTTGGTGGAAATCATTAACCTGTTCTTGGAACATCGCCAGGAGATTGTCCGATCCCGAACGGTCTATGAACTGGTTAAAGCGGAAAAACGGGCGCATGTTTTAGAAGGTTTAAAGAAAGCCCTGGATCATTTGGACTCGGTCATTATCCTGATTCGAAATTCCAAGTCGCCGGCGGAGGCAAAAGACCACCTTAGCGCTCAGTTTGAATTCACAGAAATTCAGGCCCAGGCTATCTTGGACATGAAGCTGCAACGCCTGACAGGACTGGAGCGAGACAAGATTGTCGAAGAATACAACCACGTCATCAAGAGGATCGCCCAACTACAAGGGATTCTGGCCAGTGAGCAAGCTTTGAAAGGAGTCATTAAAGAGGAGCTGATTGAAATCCAGAAGAACTACCAGAATCCACGCCGGACGGTGATTCTTGATGAAGAGATTGAACTAACGATGGAGGATTTGATTGCCGAAGAGCCAGTCGTCATCACCGCTACTCATAACGGATACATCAAAAGAACAGCCCTGCACATCTACAGAAGTCAACGAAGAGGAGGCAAAGGACGCATCGGTATGTCTACCAGAACCGAAGAGGATGTCATCGACTATCTCTTCGTTGCCTCCACTCATAGTTATATCCTCATCTTCACCGACAAGGGTAGAATGTACTGGCTCAAGGTCTATGCAATCCCAGATGTGGGCTCGGCGGGAAAAGGGAAACCGATCGTGAATCTGATCAATCTCGAGCGCGGCGAAAGGGTCCGCGATATGATTGCTGTACAGGATTTCACAAAAGCGGGATACGTGGTCATGGTCTCTCTTTGGGGTTACATCAAAAAGACCGAGTTGAAAGCTTTTTCGAATCCCCGCACTGCGGGTATTATCGCTTGCGGCGTGGAAGAAGGGGACGAGTTGATCGCCGTTGGGCAAACAGACGGGTATAATGATATCCTTCTCTGCTCTCGGCATGGAAAAGCAATTCGCTTTTCGGAGAAAGGAGTTCGCGGGATGGGACGCACGGCTCGAGGAGTCAGGGGCATGGCCTTGAAAAAGGATGATGAGCTTGTTGGTATGGATATCATCCGCGATGAGTCCGATAACATCCTTGTCGTCACAGAAAATGGTTATGGCAAACGGACTCCGGTAAGCGAATACCGACAACAAGGACGGGGAGGCCAGGGAATCATCAACATTAAGACGACGCACAGAAATGGCCAGGTGGTTTCCGGTTTTGCCGTCAAGGACGACTCGGAGGTCATTATAATCACGGGAAAGGGTAAAATCATTCGATTGGAGGCCAACCGTATCCGCCAGACGATCACCCGTGTAGCTCAAGGCGTCAAGCTCATGGACCTCGGGGAGGAGGATAAGGTGGCTGACATGACACTGGTCCCGCGAGAAGAAGAGCAAGTGGTCGATGGATGATAAACTTCGCTGGATTTTGCCAGTCCCCTTTTTGATCTTCGGAGCCGGCGTCTGGCTCTATTTCCAAACTGAAAATGAAGTGCGCGTCCAGATGGAGCGCGCGCAAAACCAGTGGCGGGAGGAGAACCATATGAAGGCCGCCGCGCTGTACGAATCCGTCTATCGAAATTATCCCAAGAGTCGATATGCGGATGATGCTCTGTGGGAAATCGGAACGATTTATTACGTCAACTTTCATAACGTCGAGCGAGCACTAATCTATTTCCGTAAACTGGTCACGGAGTATCCGGATAGCCACTTGAGTGCTGATGCCTATCTGAAGCTGGCAGAGATTCATGAGGTGGAGCTGGGAGATTTGACACAGGCACTCGATTACTTGGGACACATCCAAATCCTAGACACTTCACCGGAGCTTCATCGTCGAGTTCTCTTTAAGATGGGTGATGCTTATTTGCAGTTAAACCAATTCGATGAGGCTCTTGGAAAATTTGGGCTCCTCATCGAGGAGGGAATCGCTGATCATCTGGTGGAGCAAGCGCGTGCCCGAGTAGGGACAATTTTGCAAATTCAAAGTGAGTACGAGAAGTCAGTGGAGTGCTTTCAAGAGGTGTTAGACAGGACAAGCTGTGCCGATTGTCGACTTGGCGCGCGGCTGGGGTTGATTGAGAGTTACGAGTTTTTGGGTGAGTTAACAAAAGCCATTGAGATAGCTCAAGCGATTCCGACTTCAGAATATCCCCCGCAAATGAAGGAAGATTTGCTACAGCGTCTGGGGGACAAGGCACAATACTATGCGCCACCCTTTTGGAATGGCCGTTAATCTGATTCCTCTTGTTGAATGGCTGGAGCCGCCTTTTCTATTCCACAATCCTTGACAGAGTAAAAAATGGTCCTTTATAGTTCTACTTCTACCTTTATGGAGCCGCGACCGTCAGGGAGCGGTGGAGGCCCGAGATGTTCGGTTTCCCGCCACTCCTTAACAGTCGTGGCTCTGTTTGGGTTTTTCGAAATGTGAGGTGAAAACAATTGGCTGAAGTCATCGTTCAAGAAGGTGAGTCACTCGAGAGCGCGTTGCGCAGATTTAAGAGGAAGGTGCAGCAAGAAGACATTATCAGGGATGCCAAGAAACATTCCTTTTACCTGAAACCTGGAGAGAAACGACGGTTAAAGGGAGCACTTGCCAGAAAACGGGCTCGGAAAAGAATCAGACATTACTCTTAACTCGATCTCGCTTCAAGTGAGAAGAAAACCCGGCCGTAGCGCCGGGTTTTTTTATGCCTTTTTTCTGATCCACCATGTTCGAAAGCTGATGCAGGCAGTTGAAATCATCAGGAGAAAACGGGACGGACTCTCGAACTCCTCCCAGGAGATTAGATTTCTGGTCTCAGGGGCAATTCAGGGTCATATCCCAGCCTACCAACTAAGTGCTTGGTTAATGGCGGTCTTTCTTCACGGCATGGATGAAGTCGAGACTACGGCTTTGACAGAGGCGCTCATCCATTCAGGCCAGGTGCTCGACTTTAGCCGACTCCCGGGGGTCAGGGTCGATAAGCATTCTACTGGAGGAGTAGGGGACAAAACCTCCTTGGTGATTGCACCTTTGGTGGCCTCGGCTGGAGTCTACGTCCCCATGGTCTCGGGGAGAGGGCTCGGCCACACGGGTGGAACGCTTGACAAACTGGAATCGATTCCGGGATTTAGGACAAATCTCTCACTGGACGAGTTCCGGGATACGGTCAGCCAGTACGGGCTGGCACTGATCGGTCAGACGCAGGAGGTGGCCCCCGCAGATAGAATGCTCTACGCGATCCGAGATGTCACCGCCACCGTGGAGAGCATTCCACTCATTGTTGCCAGTATCGTTTCCAAGAAGGTCGCTGAGGGTGTCGACGGTCTCGTCCTAGATGTTAAGACCGGTCATGGGGCTTTCATGAAAAGACTCTCCGACTCCGAGCGTCTCGCTCAGGCGTTGGTGGCCACCTGCCGGAAAATGAACAAAAAAGTGGTGGCAGTGATTTCCGACATGTCACAACCGTTGGGACGGATGATTGGCAATGCCCTGGAGGTGCGGGAGGCGATTGACACACTCAAGGGAGATGGTCCTGAAGATCTCACCTATTTGTGCCTCGAGTTGTCGGCCCATATGCTTATGATGGGCAAAAGGATTGAGGATGTGGAGGAGGCACGAAGCCTGGCACGAAAACAGCTTGAGAGCGGTGCAGCGCTGGAAAAATTCCAGCAGCTTGTGGAAATTCAAGGCGGAAATCCAAGGGTGGTCGAGCAAGATGATCTCTTGCCAAAATCGAAGGCACTCTTTGAGTATAGGGCCGAGCTGCCAGGATACCTGCAAGAGGCTCGGGCAGGTCTGTTAGGACAAGCAGCCATGCGGCTTGGTGCAGGGCGTGAGTGCATTGATTCGGAAATCAATCACGCCGTTGGACTGCAGTTGATGAAGAAAATTGGAGATCGCATAAGCCCCCGAGAGTGCCTGGTAAGAGTTTATTACGACGATGAGAGACGCCTGAAGGAGGCGTTGGAAGTGTTAGCACAGGCGTACACGATTGGTGAGCAAGAGCT
>JALLON010000021.1 GCA_027717925.1 Acidobacteria bacterium AH-259-G07
TCGGTCAAAGGGTTTTGGTTTTGTGGAAATGAGCTCTCAGTCCGAAGCTGAAGAGGCGATCAGAAACCTCAATGGCACTCAGCTAGAAGGACGGAGTATAACCGTGAATGAGGCCAGACCGCAGCAGCCGCGATCGGGTGGTGGCGGAAGAGGAGACTACGGGCGCAACCGCTGGTAGTCTTAAGCTCTGAGATCTGAGGCAAAAAGGGGCGTTAGGTCGGTTCGCCTCTTCTAAGTGCTCTCCCAGATCCCACACCCCGACTTTGCCTTCTTCTCTCCATCTGGCTTGGTGCGACACTAAAGCCACAGCTATTGTTTACTTAAAACGGTACACCAAACGGCCTTTCGTTAAGTCATAAGGAGAGAGTTCGACCGTGACTTTGTCCCCCGGCAGGATTCGGATGTAGTGGCGGCGCATTTTGCCGGAAATGTAAGCCAAAATGACATGCCCGTTTTCAAGCTCCACTTTAAACTGGGTGTTTGGCAGCGTTTCGACGATGGTCCCGCTCACTTCAATGGTATCAGTGCGAGTCGGTCTGCTTCCCTCCGGCTTCACCCGACTGGTGCCACCCTTGCCTTTCTTCCTACGGAACCGACGTCTGCGTTTGAACGGTCTTGCCACTACACAGCTCCTTTAGTCTGTAGCTCCGACAGACCTGACGGAGCTTATAGCACTAGACTAGGTCTAGGCAACCTCTATGATCTCGATTTCGAAGATCAGGCTGTCCTCCTTCAGCTTTCCCCATCCCTCGACCGAGTCTGACCGAGTGTGGGAAAAATAGCCCTTATTCCGCGGCCATGACACTCCTGATCAAGAAAAAAGAAAAGAAATCCGGTACCAGAAGGGAGATGAAAGTGGCTTTCATTGAGCGCCAATTGTTCGGAGGCAACTGTGTGAACACCGGTTGCATTCCCACCCATTGAGTTTCAGGTTGTGCTTTAGGCAAAAGCCCGTCACCAGGTTGATCCGGCGTCTGCTGTCTGGGGTGGAATCACTGACCTTGTTGAGGCCTTCAATGTAGGCCATGTACTGATCCCGGGCCTTTTCCGCCTCTCCGAGCTGGCGATAAACGTCTCCTAGCTCTTGATGGTATTGGAAGGGTACGGGCTTGGGCATGAGAAAGAGTTGCTCGAGAGTGTTGCGCGCCGCCGAAAGGTCTCCTCGTCTCCGATATTGCTCGGCTAACTGGGTGTAAACTTGCGGGTTTTGGGGATCGGCTGCTGCCACTGCTACCAGGTAGTCGGAGAGGGTAGACTCATCGAGGTAATTGGGGAGTGGCACCTTGCCCAGCCGATGGATGGCGCGCAGGTTGTCGCCCTCAATTTCGAGAGCGACCTGGTGTCCACCCCGATAAAGCTCAAGCATCCCCGTGTCGATACTGATGTGCTTGCCTCCAAAACGCGGCTCGATGACGCCTTCGGTTACCGTGTGGCCAACCACCATCCGGCTAGCCCGCAGCTTGGCCAGGATGTGATCCACCTCTTTCCGATGAGCCTCCTGCCGCACGCGCTCCAGGGGGACCTCCGCAAGTCCGCGGTGCTGGAGAGGACTTTTCAAGTGGAAAGTGACTCCGCCCTTGAGGGAAGCCTTTGCGGAGAGCTCAGCCCGCACCCGCCGATTGAACTTTTCGATGCCCAGAGCCGAAAGCTCCTTGCTCCAGTCCCCGTGGGAGAAAACAACTCCGTTGATGCGAACCGCCGCATTGTGGTTACGGATCCAGCGGCCGTAGCGTCCCTTGGGGCCAAAGGCCCGCCGATGCTCCGCGTAACCGAGGGGATGCTTGTTGTTGCGGGTCTCGAACGCCCTCTCCCTTCGGCTCGCGGAGTTGGAATCGGCGTAGGAGGCAAACTCCGCTTCGGAGACATACTCCAGGAAGCCTACGACGTTCATGGCTTCGTGGTTTCCAATGAGGGCATGCACTTGCCCGCCGGCTCGCTCGGCTTGCTCTTGCAGTTTGATGAGCAGATCCATGCATTTTCGCGAATCAGGGCCTCGATCTACGACGTCTCCAGTCTGAATCAGGTGGGTCTTGCCTCCTGTCCAGCGAAGCTTGTTGTCCACCAGCCCGGCGTTCTTGAGTACCGCAACGAAGTTGTCGTAGGCGCCGTGGATGTCGCCGATGGCCACAATGCGGGGAACGTTGTTCCATTCGTAAGGAATCTCTTTCGCCGCGATGGGCTGAGCGGTAAAGCACCACAGAGCAGTGACGAAAAGGACGGGGAGAAGCGTTGGACTGTTTTTGTGTGGACCTCTTTCTGCAAGGCGTTCCGAGCGCTTCAAAGTTTGAACCAGATTCATCCTCACTCACCTCCTCTTAGGAGCTTGGGGCAAACGCTGTGCAAGCTGTCTGCGCGAGTTCCCTTGGCGTCCGGGCGATGAATCCAACTTTCCCAAACTTAAACTTCCTCGATCTTCTTGAGGAGTGCCTTCGTTGAGAATTCGCTCGCTTTGGCTTTGCTGCCGTCAATCCTGAAGTGAGTTTCGAGAGAAAAAGTTTCCCGGTAGCCGAACTTGAGCAGAGCGCGGAATTGGCCCACGTGATCGAACTCGCCCTGGCCCACGCCGCACCATTCCGTCTTGCCCGATGGCAGATGCCGGTAGTCTCGGAGATGCACATGAATGATGCGAGCAGGATCAAGCAACCGGTAGCCTTCGGGAAATGGCCTGACACCGCCTGATGCCGCGGAATTGTTCGGATCCCAGGTCAGGCCTAGCCTCTCATCGGAAATGGCCTTCAAGATCCGTGCCGAGTCACGGGCGGTGGCAATGTAGCTACGGCCGACATTCTCAAGGGCCAATCTCATCCTCTCTTGCCTGGCCCGGCGTACAGCTTCTTTCAGCAGCTCAATAATTCTCGGGTATTGCTTCTGATCAGGCCGTGTACCCTTCGCATATTGGAAGGCGAAGATTCGGATCTTGTCGGTGCCCAAGATTCTCGCCCGCACGAACGCGCGATCGAGCAGTGCCCACTGCTGGTCAATAACCTTGTGGCCCGCCGCGTTGTCCGCTGGTAGATCCACTTTGAAAAAGCTCGTATCCAGAATGCTCGTTTTGATCCGGTGTTCATCAAGCAACTTGCGCGCCTCGCCAATTTTCTTCAAGGGCTGCGCTGTGTTGTACTTCCCCCAAAGGTGGCGAACCTCGGCATACTGCAGGCCAAATCGGTGCAGGAAGTGGATGGCCGTGCGAAGATCGTCATCAATCTCATCTGTGGTAACTCCCAAACGGAATTTGGAAAGCTCCGCTGCTGAAAGCGAACGGACAGCAACAGCCACCATAGCGAGAGAGAGAAACTGGCGGCGTGTCCTTTTCGTCATAGGGCCATTATAGCGCGCGCGGGAAGAGTTAACCACGGATCGCTTCTTGAATGATCATTCCATAATATATAAATGATGATTCTGCTTTGCTGCAATGAGTCGTGACAAAACAAGGAGGTGAATATGCCAAACATTAGCACAGCATGGAATGCGTTCATCAAGTTCAATAAAGGCATGATGAGAATGCCCATTTATTGGCAGCTGTGGCTCATGCTGCTGATCACCGCTAACGTACTCATCCCGCTCTTATTCCTTAGCCATTTGGAGTCTCAAGTTGTCCTGGCTGCCATTTTGGCCAGCGTGATTCTTATGGCAATTTTGACTGGCCTCTCAGGGTTTACCCGTCTTCTGGGACTCGGTCATGTTCTTTGGATCCCACTGCTCTACTTCCTTTGGACTCGGCTCCCTCAGATTCCGGCCGACGATTTTTTCGGCCTCTGGATTCGCGTCTTGATGGTGCTAAACGCTGCCTCGTTGGCCATCGACACAGTTGATGTTGTGCGCTATATTGCTGGTGACCGGGAGGAAACAATCAAGGGACTATAAGCAAAAAAATGCCAACGCCTTCTGTCTTCGGATCCTCTCTCATGGTTGTGCGGGACACACAAAAGGTTTGGTTTGCACCCGGCTTGCGCTCATTTCCAGGCACACCCCTTTGCAGCGACTGGGGCGTACGTCGTGACCACGCTGGCCAATGAGATGAAGCGGCGGGGGCGAAAAGTATGGGCTCGTGGGTATTTGCGGCGCCCGCTGGGGGAGATTACAGGTTTGGTGTTAGCCCCTGGATGTATGATAAACTCCAAATCAATCCTTAAAGGACCAACGAGGAGGAGCAAATGAAGACGAAACCACAGAAAAAACGACGTGTGTTTGCGCTCGATGGGGCGATTCCCACAAAGACCCCTGAGCAGATCAAGACGCTGCCTCGCGGAATGTAGCCGATAAGAAAACAACAAACGACTTATCCTTGTTGGTGGGTCGGTACAACCGATCTCTGGAGGGGTGTTGCTCAATTCACCGTACAAACTCAGCGAGCTTAGTTTGAGCCTGCGCGCGGTAATTAGCCTGGCACTGCTCGTCCTTGCAGCCGGCTATGGGGTTGCCATGGCTAACCTATACTTCACTTACCACATGCAGGACGGGGAACCCGGCCTGACGCCGGCAGATCTTAGGCGTGCCTTCTATGGGCAACGAACTGTCACCCTATTGGCGGCGAAAATTGATGGCGGAAGCATGGCGCAGTTCCTGCCTGAGCCGCTAGACCGGGCTAAGATCCTGAACTGGCTTCAGGAAGGTGCTTCGCGCGAAACCTTCGAAAAGGAGATCTCCCAGCTCTTGACGGACAACTGCTGGCGCTGCCACAACCCCGGGGGCTTTATGTACGCTCGCCCGCTGCAAACCTACGAGCAGGTGCTAGAGGTGACGAAAGTGGACCGAGGCGAGCCCGTGCCAGTTTGGGCTCGTGTGGCTCATACCCACCTTCAGTCCATCGCCCTGATCTTCTTGGTTGTGGGTGTTGTCTTTGCCGGCACCAGTTACTAGCGGATTTTGGCTCACGTTTCCTGGCACGCTACCATCCGGGCTTCGTCTTTGTGATGATGGCCGCCGGCGCGGTGACAGGTCTTGCGTTTGCCGGGATGGTTCTTTTCTCACTTTACGAGATGTGGTGGAGGCGCGAATAGGCTTCTCATCCTCCAGTCGCTGATACCACTAGAAGAAGCTACCATCGCAGACGCGCCATTCCGATACCGGAGCAATCTGCAGGACCTGGCTTTGAAAATACGCCGCGTTGTCGTTGCCTACCACTCGGTGAAATTGCCGGGAGAAAATCTTCTCCAGCTCCGATCCAGTGTAGGGAACAAAGGCCGTCCCTTGCTGTTGAGCCGGCACCGCAAAGTGCGTGTTGTGATAAGGTGGAAGTGAGTCGGCAACCTTTCTCTTTCGAGGAATTTGAACACGAATTTTGGGAATCGGCCATAGCCACCCTCGAATCGGCAGAGCCTCAGTCTCTTCGGGAGCTGCTGGTCTGCTCCGAATCTTTTAGCTCTGTATTTTCTTGATCGTCATCGACCCGCCCCTGGTACGGCTCAGGTTCGACAGCAATCCAGCCATCTCGCTCGATGACCGGAAAGATAGGCAGTCTCAGGTCACTGACCTGAGCGCGCTTCCAGGCCGGATAGATAGGTAGTGGAAAGGTGTTCTCCCCGGTACGCACATCGAACATGTAATGATGTCGAGAACAGTCGATGGAACCGCCACGGATAGTGCCCTGGACCAGCGGAGCGGCCTCGTGCGGACACGAAGGCGCGAAGGCAACGACCGTACCGTCGTAAAGGCGTCCAACGACAATTCGATGAGTGCCTGCTGAGATTTCCCGCATCTGGCCCGGTTCCAAGTCTCCGGAGGCAAGCACGTTTAGGTACCCGCCGCCTGTTGATTGCTCCATAACTTCACTCCAGATGATCTCCCCACCGGAACGGCTCGGTCACAACAACTACTGCTCACCTTTCATAGCAGAATATGACTGCCCACGACTCGTATCCTCGAAGAGGCTTGATCAGACTTATGTCCGTTGTGACACCGCCCCTACGACTTTCCAATGTCGGCAGTCATGAAGCGACGCACGTGCGGTGACTCCCCCGGCGCGCCCCGTCGGAAGTGACCAGAAGGGCCTTCGTTGAGGAACTCACTGAACCAGGACTCGTGCTCAATCTCCTCATTCAGGATTGCGAGGCTAAGCTCATAAGTGCGGTGGTCCTTGCCGAAGGTGTAGTTGCAGATATCGGTGTAGGTCCGGACGGCGCAGCGCTCGGCCTCGACTAATATTGTGAGCAGGTCCTGAATAGCAGTGTCCTGGGCAGCCGGGTATGCGCCAAAGGCGGTCTGGCCAGAGCCACGCCGTTCAGCGGTCACACCTCCTAAAGTGTCGGGCAGATAGGCATCCGGACAGCCGGCGCGGTCGGCGAAGGTGCGGATATCGTCTGGAAGCTTGCCTCCGAGCTCGTAAATCCGTGGTACTAACGCTTCAAAGTGGTTCCGGTCCTCTATACGGGCGTCCTCGATGATTTCCTTCATGCCTTCTCCCTCGTGACCAATAGAGTTCACCCGCAAGATAGTATAGTAGTAGAACGTCGTGAATTCGGCACCAGCTGCGGCGACGAGCTTATCAATCAGCTCGTCGACGTTGAGCCCGGCTTCCTCGACTACCTGTCGTGCAACTTTACCCATTTTCCCCCTCCTTTAATGGTGATATTGAGAGTTACAGTGCCGTAGTGACTAAAAGAGCCACGCTACGGGTCTTACCTGGGACGACTACCTCTTTTGATCCGCGGGGCGTGTTGATGGGACCATGTTCGGACAGCCATAGCTCATGCCTCTCACCCGATGCCGTCGTCTCTCCGCCAAGTGGTCCATGCAGAGAGCGACGCCGCAGTGTGAACAAACGGCCAACGCCGTCTCCTGCTCCCCCTGCGGTGCACAGACAAAACGGCTCATTTCTAGCCCCCCCTGTAATCAGTCTCTGTTTAGAAGCAGTCCAACGTAGTATCATACCCTCCCGAAGGTTGGTGTCAAGCGTCTCCAAGGCCATTTGCCAAAAGTTACTACACCATTTCCAAGGCAGTGTCTTACGTTCCAGAAACCGTACTCCAGAAAAACATTCTGTTGAATTATCGCGTAAGCCATGGGTTAAAAAACACACGAAGAGGGTTTTCTCCGGTGGCTATGTGGGCCACCTTGGGTGTTTTCGCTCCTAGGTTAATCCTCTATCTTTGCCCTTCTGTTTTCATCTCACCGATCCAGTCAGCCGCGACAGAGTCCAGATCGACACCCTCGGCAGTCGAGATCAGAGTAAACAGCGTTCTCTCCGAACTCCAGGTGATCAGATTGAAGTGGTGACTGGCAAGCTTGGTGCAAATCTGATTTTGAATGAACTCCTGCCGCGTCTCTCGATTGCCAAAATCGAGAGAGTGCGTCTTGGATTGCTCAAAGACACAGTAAGTCTCTCCGGCCGCATTGGTATAAAAGATCTGAATCACAGGCTGACCATGGAGCTTGTGAAAATAGATTCCTTTTCGGGTCCAAGAATTCACAGCTGATAGGGCATAAACCGGAAAGTCCAGGTTCAATGCCTGAATCTCTTGGGGTGAGATTTGTGAAGAAAGCACATCGCTAGCTTGTGCTGCGAGAAGGTACAAACCAAAATAAGGCTCAACGTCCGTGATTTGGTTAGCGGAGAATGGCCAAAAGAGCGCGCCCAAAATGATCAAGAATAGAGAAGCGGCCACCGGTATCCAGCGCGGGAAAACGGAAGAAAAAAACGGGGCAGATGCTTGACTGCTCTGCCGCAGCCGAGAGCGGATCAGATTCCATTGATTGAGGACTTCCGGAACTGCCTTGATCTCAGACAGAGAGTTTCTGGCACTTTCCAGAGTTGACAGCTCCTTCGTGCAGTCCGGGCACAGACGCAAATGTTCTGCGATCTGTCTGCCATTCTCTGCACTCAGTTCGCTGTCCAAATAGGCGGAAAGATCCACTCTAATCGATTGACAGTTTTGATTCATCTCATTTCATGGCGGAATAGTTTTTCAACTTATCCGCCAGCTCCTTTCGAGCCTGATTGAGCCGCGAAGCCACGGTCCCTTCTGGAATCTCCAGAATCCGACTGATCTCTGCATAGCTGAGCTCCTCCAGATCTTTCAAAACCAGGACGCCCCTCAGTTTTGGATTTAAGCTTCGCAATGCGTTCCACACGGCTGAATGCCTTTCCTCACTCAATATCCGTTCTCCAGGATCGTCATTAGCTGCCCGCTCTGCAAGGGACTCCAGCGAGACCGTTTCTCGAGTAGTTTTGAGCTGGTCCAGGCAGTAATTTGTAGCCACCCTGTAGAGCCACGTTGAAAACTTGGCATTGCCCCTGTAAGAACGTATCTTTTCAAAGACGCGAATAAAGATCTCCTGAGTCCAATCCGCGGCTTGGGCCGAATTCCCAGCCATTCGATAGCAAATTCTGAAAACGAGGTCTCTGTATTGACGATATATGGGCTCAAGCGCATCAATATCTCCCTTGCGGCATCGCTCGATGGCCTCACCGACCTGAAGGTCCACGTATTTTTCTGCCTTCTAAAGAGTAAGACGATTCAACAGACCGAAAACTTCTGTATTTTTACAAATTTCCTTCCAGGATTGCAGCCCCCTACACTTTGCCATCTTTTGTCTGTGCACGAAAGACGGTCTCTGGCCGAGCCCGCCGACTTTTTCTGATTGTTTAATTTTCTGCGAAGTTTTTCCTAGTCGCGTTCGTCTTAAGGGTGTGAGAGAAGATGTGACACAACAAAGGGAAATAAAAACGACATGAACAAATACATTGCGTTGGTGTTTTTCTCCGTAGGGTCTTTCGGCCCGTCTCAGTCAATCTGGGCTCAGGGTCCACCCATTAACACCGACACCGCCTTTGTGAATGGCCTACAAGGAGCCGCCGTGCGCAGCTTTTTGTTTACGATCAATCGCTCAGGTCTTCTCAGCGGCGGAGAGAGCAGCCCGGACCCGTTGGACAGGGATGTGTCCATTTTTGGGATACCGATCGTGTTTCCCTACGAGGTTGTGCCCAACAAGTTAGTGATGGCTGCGGGTGTGCCTGTCCTGCATAAAGAGATGCGTCTGACCCGGGATGGTAAGGAGCGCACGCTGTCAAGCAGGGGACTGGGGGACTTTTTCATAGCCGCGAAGTACCTGGCCTTACAGAGAGACGCCAAAGACTGGACAACGCGAATTGCAATAAAGGGCAGAGTGAAGTTCCCCACCGGAAAAGATGATGAAATAGATGAGCAGGGACAACGCCTGCCACCACCACTGCAGTTGGGATCAGGGTCAGTTGATTATTCTCTGGGAGCTGCTTTCACGCACGTGCGGCGGCGCGTAGGATTCAACGCAGATGTAACTTATAACTTTAAGACCGAAGCCAACACATTCGCTTTTGGTGATTCTTTGCAATACAACCTCTCTATCGGATACCGATTGCTGCCGGTTGTCTACGATCTGTACCCGGCTAGAAATCACCTCAACGCGTATTTGGAGCTAAACGGGGAGTACTCAGCCGGAAGCCGCGCTGATGGTCTTCCTGTGGCAGATTCGGGGGGGCACGTGATTTACCTCTCCCCTGGTATCCAACTCATCCCGGGAAATTTCCTTGTGGAGGCGTCCCTCAAGTTGCCCGTTGGGCAGAACCTGAATGGGACGCAGTTGAAGTTCCAGCCGGGATTCACGGTGGGAGGTCGTTGGCTCATACGCTGAACTGAGAATAGCGCTGGTATGGTATGTCATCGAGAGAATCTAATTAATTGAGAAGGAGGAAGATATGAGAAAGATTTTTCTTGCTTTAGTTCTTATGATCTTGGCCGCGCCTTTTGGCGCTGCCCAAGTCAAAAAAGTGACCATTGAAGTCGATGGGCTCACCTGTCCCTTCTGTGCCTATGGCTTGGAGAAAAGACTGAGCAAAATTGAGGGCGTCCGGGAGGTAAAGATCTTTGTTGACCAAGGCAAAGCAGAGCTTGAGGCAAGGCAAG
Source organism: Acidobacteria bacterium AH-259-G07 (assembly GCA_027717925.1). GTDB lineage: Bacteria > Acidobacteriota > UBA6911 > RPQK01 > JADFOI01 > JALLOL01. The sequence continues at coordinate 9,882 of JALLON010000021.1, forward strand.
AAGGGCTGGTAGATCTTCAGGAGGTCGAACCGGCCGTGAGAAAGGCTGGCTTCACTCCACGGATCATCCGGGTGGAAGCAACCGGTCAGGTGGTCGATTGGAATGGAGAGCCTGCACTATTGGTTGCGCAAGGTCAGGTTCGATTCGTGCTCGACAATGCTGAGCTAATAGGAAAGCTCCAGGAACTTCTTGCTGAGAAAGGCACGCAGTCCAAGGTAACTTTGACGGGTAGGCTAAAAGAGATTGTGCCAGAGGGCCATCATGGCCATCCACTAACACTTTGGCTCGAGAGATATGAGATCTCGTGACAATTCTAGTTGGCATACGTTTGGTCCTCTAGATCCTACACCAAGGGATGGGGACCAATAAGGAGGTAAGGATGAAAAACGCTCTTGCGAGCAGCTCCTGCTGCACGAACAAAAATGAAAACATTCAGACAGGTAAATTGAAAGGAAAATCTCACTGGGCTCCGGTAGGTGCCGTCATAGGCGCGTTTGGTGCCTCGGTGTGTTGCATTTTACCGGTAGCCGTGGGGTTCCTCGGGTTCGGTTCGGCGGCCCTGGGGGTGCAGCTGGCGCCTCTGCGCCCCTACTTCCTGGGGTCGACCGTCCTTCTGCTGGGGATCAGCTTTTACCTGGCTTACAGACCTAGGAAGGTGGAATGTGCCCCAGCACACAGTTGTTCGATGCCCGAGAACCGGCGCCAGCAGCGCGTTGCAATATGGATTGCTGCCATCATGGTGCTCGTGCTATCTACCTTCCCGTACTACGGTTGGATGATCCTTTGAAACAAGATAAGGAGAGGAAATATTAACTATGAAACGGTCAAGTTGGGTTAGCCTCATATTGTCTTTGCCCTGGTGATGACTCCTGCCGGTATTGCTCTCGTTTATTTCGGTGGGCAGTGCCGCGGCGGCCCGGGTGGTCGTCGGAGAGCTGGCGCTAGCCCTGTTTATAACCTCCGTGGTTTTTCTTGCTTACGCTCACTGGCGGGTCTGGGTGCGCAAGCAAGGTCATCGTAACGCTCGAGTCGTCCTCGTCGTTAACACGTTCCTGGTGGCCTTGCTGTGGTTGTGGAGACTGCCCTTTTGAGCTGAACGGGAGCTGAGCGGCGGTTGCCGGTGGCGTCAACATCTGACCTGACTGGAGTAGACATCCAGCGGTTCAAGAGCAAAACTGAACCGTGGGTCAGCCACACGCTGGTGAGATTGGAGGTGTGTTGAGCAATGAGATACAAATCGCGCTATCTGGTTAGTACCGTAGTTTTGATTGTCCTTATCGGGTTAGTTGGCTGGGGACTTTGGTTTCCAGCTGCGAAGGAATCCGGCTACCAATTCACCCGAGCCTGGGGTGTGCCCGGAGATGGTCCCGGCGAGTTCCACGATCCGATTGGGATTGCCATTGCCGGGAACGAAGTTTTCGTGAGCGACGCTGGCAATAACCGGATTCAGGTATTTGACCGAAGCGGGCAGTTTTTGCGGCAGTTCGGAAAAGAAGGAGGCGGCCCTGGTGAGCTGAGTCGACCGATGCACCTGGACATTCAGGGCAAGAAACTGTATGTAGCGGAATATCTAAATGACCGCATCCAAATCTTCTCTTTGGAAGGAGAATCCTTGGGAATTGTCGGTTCCTCCGGCTCCGGTCCGGGGCAATTCGATGCCCCAGGTGGGGTCACTGTGAATGCGGACGGGCGCCTGTACGTGGCGGATTTTTACAACTACCGCGTCCAATTCCTGGGTCCAAATGGGGAGTTCCTCCGGCAATATGGGATGACAGGTGAAAAAAGTATCCGGGCAGAGTTCTTCAACTACCCCACTGATGTGGCTCTTCTTCCCAATGGAGATATGGTGGTGGCGGATGCCTACAACGACCGGATCCAGGTTTTCAGCTCAGATGGGACCTTCCTGCGCAAATGGGGTGGTCCGTTGGCCATAAATATCCCTGGCAGCGCCCACGGCTGGTTCAGCGTGGCCACGGCGGTTGCCGTCAGCCCAGACGGAAACATATTTGTGGCAGACTTTTACAACCATCGCATTCAGAAGTTCACACCCGAGGGAGAGTTTTTGGTGGCCTTTGGTTCCCAGGGTACCGGTCCTGGTCAGTTTGAGCGACCGACAGATATGACGTTCGATGAAGAAGGCAACGTTTATGTCGTAGATTTTGGCAACAATCGGATTCAGAAGTTTGCGCCCATCCAATAACTGGTTGACTGCTGATGGAGGTGATCTACAAGTAAGTGCACTCATGGGGTTAATCCCATCTGCGTTGGATTTGGCGGGAAGATGCTGATTCGAGAATTCTCGCACTTGCTGTCTCTCCCCCAATATAAACGAGGTAAGTAAGCATTATGAATAAACTACAAATACAGATCGGCGGTCTGTCTTGTTCCTTTTGCGCAGAGGGTGTCCGAATGAGTTTTAAGCGAATGGATGGCTGCGAAGGGTGCGTCAACACTATTCGCAGTGCACTGAAGCACAAAATTGGGGATGTAGAGATTGAAGCTAATCTAGAAAAGCATTTGCTAAAGATTGCTTTTTATAAAGAAGCAGTCACGCAGTCGGGAGTCGAGAAAGCCTTAGCAGAGATCGGCTTTAAGCCGGAACATTGAGCCAGTCCCTCCTGAAAAAATCCCACTTTTACTGAAGAATTACAGACCCTGAATCGTCTTATAGGGTGAAATGACAAACTGAAGCTGAGATCGTTAGAGCTGAAAATCTTAGTTCAAACAAATAAAGGAGAACACAAATGAAATTTAATCTTGCGAAAGCGATGGTGGCCTTGGCCGTGATTTTACTGGTTACGGGATCCGGCTTGGCCGAAACGAAATACGTAATTGGAGTGGACGGACTGAGCTGTCCTTTCTGCGCCTACGGGCTGGAAAAGAGACTCAAAAAGGTGGAAAACGTCGAGTCCATCTCGATTGACATGGATAAAGGGCAAGCTGTTGTAATCGCCAAACCCGGTGCCACGATAAAAGAGGAGGACTTGCGCAAGGCTGTCAAAAAAGCGGGCTTTAGTGTTTCCGCTTTGGAAAAGGTCGAATCGGAAGCGAAGAGCAAGAATTTACAGCTGAGGAGTGACCGAGGTCAGTCGTGAAACAGAGCGTTTCCAAGTGGCTCGTTGGATTGACAATAGTCTTTCCACCCCTGCAAAGCTTTTCGTATGCCCACGAACCCTTGTTCATGATGAGCCATGAAGCGCCAGGGAAGGGCGCCTTTGACCTCCACGCGGCTTTCCATCACGAGAGGCACGGCGACGAGACCGAGAGAGAATTTGCAAGCGAGTTCACGCTGGGCTTCACGCGCGATGTTGCTCTCCAGATGTCTTTCCCCTACGCCTCCATATCGGAGGACGCTCCGTCAGGGCTTACCTCGAAAAGCAGCTTCAGCGATCCCAGCGCCAGGATCAAATGGAGGTTTTGGGACAAAGATCTCTTGGGGAAGAAATATGCGGCCGCTTTTGCCTTCCAGTCCACCATCCCCACGGGCAGCGAGACCGGCAGAAAAAAGCCGGTATTTCTAACCGGGCTTTCTCACGGTCGAGAGGGGCTGCGCTGGTACTATTTTGTGGACACCCGTTATCGCTACGCCGTGGCTGAAGCCGACGGTAGCAGGCCGGGGGACCAGATCTGGCTCGATGCCGCCTACGGGATCAGGCCGCGGCTGCGAAAGTTGGAGGAGACGGATGTCGTCTTCTTCGTCGAAGTAAACTATCTCCGCGAGCGGCCTGGCGGCCTGACGGGAGGAGCAAAAAACACCAATTCTGGTGGAGATTTCCTCTTTATCTCGCCGGAAGTGCTGATCTCGCCCAACAACCGTATCATGTTCAAAGGTGGTGTCCAGATTCCCATTGCTCAATCGCTCAATGGGAATCAAGAGAAGAGAGGTTTGGCCGTCGTGGTCGAAGTGGAATTCCGCTTTGGATTTTAATCTGAGGAGGTGCTGAAAATGAAACACATAAAAGTAATCTGCACAGTTGCCTTGGCTGCTGTTGTTGTCATTTTTGCAAGCCTGTCGACAGATCTGTGGGGGAAGGACATCGTCAAAGACGCCGCATCCAAAAAAAGTGTCAACCGTTTCCTGATCCGGGCGGACGGCTTGGCCTGCTATTTCTGCGCCTACGGGCTGGAACGGTACTTCAAGAAGTCGGGTAAGATCGCCGCCTTTGATATGCATATGGAAGAGGGCGTGGTAGAAGCGACCCTTCTTAAGGGCGAGCCGATCCTGGGTGTGGAAACCATCGAGAGTTATATTTACGACGCAGGATTCACTTTCCGGTCGATCAAGGCCGTGCTGGTCGGCCAGGTGGAGCAAAGGGGCGGAAGGATCATTTTCCGGATCTCCGACACCGGGGATGAGCTGACGGTACGGAAAAATAGCGCCCTCGAAAAACTCCTGAAAGACAAGGGCGTCCTGGGCCAGGAGGTTCAAATTGTGGCGGTGGCAGAGAAAGAAGAGGGAGCTCCAATGGCTCTCGTGATCGAGAAAGCGGAGCCTTGGGTGCCCACGGAGGGGTGATGCGTTTTCATTGGCTTCTAGCTGCAGCTATCCTTCTTTTGGGTGCAGGTCTCCTTATCCTTGTAGTTGGCACGAACGCCTGCACCCCATCCGGCTATCAGCTTGTAGCGACCTGGGGAGAGACAGGATCAGGCCCGGGTCAATTTAGTGAGCCGATGGGGATCGATGTGGATCGTGAAGGATTCGTCTACGTAGCGGATTCGCGCAACCAGCGCATCCAAAAACTCGATCCTGACGGCCGCTTTGTCATGCAGTTCGGCGAACTCGGCGATGAGCCCGGCCAGTTTGAAAAGCCCGTGGATGTCGCCGTGGCGCCGGGCGGCACGATCTACGTCAGCGATTACGATTTGGATCGAGTGCAGGCCTTCTCGTCCAGCGGGCAATATCTATTTAGCTGGGGAGAGTCAGGAGAAGGCAAAGGCCAGTTTCGCGCCCCGGCCGGTCTTGCGGTAGATAAAAAGGACCATGTCTACGTGGCCGATTTCTACAACGCCCGCATTCAGGTGTTTGACTCTAAGGGAAATTGGAGAGGGACGATCGGGGCAAAGGGGCACGGAAAAGGCCAATTGAATTACCCTACGGATATAGCTTTTGACGGTGCTGGCAACCTGATAGTGGCGGACGCGTACAATCACCGTCTCCAAAGATTCACTCCCGAAGGCAAGTCTTTAGGCACGTGGGGCTTTCGCTGGAAACGCTTCTTGGGGTTATCCAGCGCCTTCCACGTGCCCAGCGGCGTGGCGGTGGACAAGGGTGGGAATGTCCATGTAGCCGATTCCGCCAACAAACGGGTCTCTCTCCTTTCCCTTGCCGGCAACTATAAAGGCCAGTGGGTTCTCTCCGATGACCGACATCCCAATGTTTACTCACCGACACGGGTGGCGGCGGCTCTGGACGGGGAGATCCTGGTCGTGGACACCTCCAACAACCGGATCCTACTCCTGCATCTGGGCAAGCAGGCTCGATAGTCATGACATTTCCTTCCCATCTACCACAATTTCGGTATAGGCGATTTTAAAACAGATTCTGCGGTGTTTGCCGTAGAACCCCACCTTAAAAATCAGAAGGACTAGAAAGGAATAGAAATGACCAACAAAAAGGCCACATCAGCTGTTTTATTTTTGCTTGTGCTCTCGATGGCTCCGTCTGCCATCGCCCAGGTCCTTCCCTTTTTCACCGACACGGCTCTAACCGTGGGGTTCGAATCCAATGCTTTCAGAACCTTCTCTCGCTTCGTGGTCCGCAATCAATTGCGTACCGGAGGAGAGGAAGTGCCCGATCCTTCGGATCAGGACGTCTTTGTCTTTGCCGAGGTCTTTGCCGTACCGGTGCGGATTAACTCAGACACTGTTTTGACTGCAGTGACGCGGGTATTTCACAAGGAGCTCAACTTCACTACTCCTGGTTCTCCGAGGCAACAGCTTTCTGATAGTGGACTGGGGGACACAACGCTTTTGGTGAAACGACGTTTCTATGTCGACAACTTCCAGGCTGGTGGGATTCAACTGGCTCTTTTGGGTGGTGTGAAGCTCCCCACGGGAAACGATAATCAGCGGGACAATCAAGGAAATCTTCTGCCTCCTGGATTGCAATTGGGTACCGGATCGGTGGATGTGCCTGTAGGCCTTGTGTTTACTGCCTTTAAGGATCGCGTCGGCTTTAACTCTGCATTCCTGTATCAATTCAATAATGAATCCAACGGTTTTCGGTTCGGCGATGAAACAAAAGTGAACCTTGCCTTCGGCTATCGTTTATTTCCCAAGCAATACACATCTTTTCAAGACAAGGTGTTGAATGCTTACCTCGAAGTCAATACCGTGGTGTCACAACGCGCTTCATTGAATGATCAGAATGTGCCCGACAGTGGAGGCACAACTGTCTTTTTAACTCCCGGTATTCAGGCTGTGCTCAATCCTCGTTTCCTGGTTGAGGCTGCCTTTCAAATCCCGGTAGTGCAGGAGCTGAATGGAACCCAGCTGGCGTTTGTGCCTACAGCGAATGTGGGAATTAGGGTTCTGTTCTAGAGGACTGTGGCTTTCAGGAGGTCTGTCGGGAGGGTTCGTGGAAGTCAGAAAAGCGCTCCAAATTCTCTCTTGTCTACTGGCCGATCGGCGATTCCTGGGTTTCTGGCGGGATTTTGGGTGCGATCGGAATCAACTGGGAAGGGCGACGCTGTGTCCTGGTGCAACAGTTCACCTGCTAGTCTAGAAGAACCGCTTTAACCACCCGAACCCCCTCTACTTTCTTTAAGGCAGCCTCCACCTGAGGCGGGCAACCACCGCATTTCATACCCCCAATGTCACAAACCAGTTTACCCTCAGCCGTGGTTTTAACATCCTTAATAGTGAAGTGCGTCCCCTCCAAGGCGTTAGCCAATTGCTCTTTGCTAACTGAGGCTCCTTCTGTAAGGACGATGTCTGCCCTGCCTTGTTTTTCACCAAACATAGTTGTGGCTAGAAAAATTCCAACCGCAACAACCAATATAACCGATAAAGTTACAAGGATATGCTTCTTTGTCATTTATTCCATCCCCTTTCTTTTTAACGTATTGTCAAAAATTTTCTTGCTAATTCAGGGTGAACTTTTTGCAAAATACAAAAATGCCCAACCCCGGAGCTCCTCTCGTGCGGTCTCACCTGAGCGCAAACTTCTGAATTTTTTTTCTGGCCACATCCAGCACGTAGAGAGTTCCACGAGCGTCGAAAGATAGATCCAGCGGAGAAGATACTTGTTCGCCCTTCGAGGAAGTATGAGACCCTTCATGCTCACCCTGATCGCTGCGAGAAGATACTTGTTCGCTCTGCCAGGAAGGGTGGGCGTAACTGGTTAGAAACTTCCCTTGCCTGTCCCAGACTTGAACGCGGTGGTTGCCGCTGTCTGCGATGAACACATAGCCGTCTTTGTCGAAATCGATTCCGGCCGGGTCATCAAACTCCTTTCGACTTCCCCAGCTGCGAAGAAATTTCCCATCCACGGAAAACACCTGGATCCGGTAGTTATGGGTGTCGGAGACGAAAATTTCGCCGTTCGTGAAGACCCTGAGGTCGCCAGCAGAATAGAATCTCCCTTCCTCTTTCCCGCGACCTCCCCAGGAGCGCTTTAAGTGACCTTCCCGATAAAAGGCTTTGACGCGGTGTCCGGAAAATTCCAGCACGAAAACGGTTTCACCGTTGGGACCCGGAGCCACGGCAACCGGTCCATCGAGTCCCTTTGAGTTGGAATCGTCCTGAGGCCACACACGCAGCACAGATCCTTGAGGAGAAAATTCAAAGACTTTGTCTTGATTGGGATCGGCCACGTAGAGGTGCCCTTCCCGTGAAACGCTGATCCCTGCCGGGGTCACTAGCATGGCTTTGCCAATCGAGCTCCTCAGCTTTCCTGCCGGATCGAAGACCAGAATTTCTCCGCGGTAAGAATCAGAGACATAAACGTTCTCGGTGGTGGCTTGAACCGAAAAAGGATCGCCAAACAGGTCCTCATTTCCCCACTCGGCAATCAATTCGAAGTCAAGTTGCGGCCTTTGGGGACCTGAGCAGGAAAAACACAGGGCAAGCCCTATAAGAGCAAGGTAAAAACGCTGCCGATTCATTTTTTATCACTCCTCCATCACCTTGATCACCTCTAACTCAAAACCCTCCTTGTCGTTCTCCCTCACCCGCAGCAGGAGGCGTGCGGCCTGTTGGCCTTGCGCCAGCTTCTCAACCAGCGTCGAAAGCCGATAACGTTCCTGCGAAACCCGTTTGCTGAGCGCCAAGCTCAATTCTCTCCCGACGGGCGATGGATCGCCTACTGCTCGAATGAGTCGGGGAGGGATGAGGTGTACATCCAGACCTTCCCGGAGCCGGGCGGCAAGTGGCAGATCTCGACCGGTGGGGGTTCCCAACCGAGATGGCGGCGCGATGGGAAAGAGCTCTTCTATATCGCTGGCGAAGGACTCATGGCGGTGGAGGTGAAGACCGATTCCTCCACCTTCGAGGCGGGTATTCCCAAAGCTCTCTTTGAGGCGCGTTTCCCGTCAGGAGGCCGCAGGAATCACTACCTTGTCACGGCCGACGGGCAGCGTTTTCTCATCAACACGCCTGTTGAACAGACAACGTCGCCCATTCACGTCGTCCTCAACTGGTTTGAAGATCTCAAACGCCTCGCCCCCACAGGCAGGTAAGAGTGGTTTCAGGGTGAGCTTGGCGCGCGGCGGCCCTGCCGCCGTGGCCCTCTGAGTTCCTCGCTTCTCAATTTCCCTCTTTCTCGGTAGTCGTTGCCTCCAAGAGGGTAAGAAACTGGCTCACGCTCACTACCCTGGCCCCTCTCTCTTGCATTCTCCGCATCAGTTCCAAGTCTCGCTTCAGGTCGTCGTCACGACTCACAGCCTAGTCCGCCCTCCCGAGAAGCGCTGTCTCCAGAACAACGTCGTCCCTTGGATCGCGGCAGAGGTGGAGTTCCCCACGGGGTTCCACTTTGATGGCCTTTTGCTCGAGAAGAGTTGCCAATTCAATGACGTCGCGTGCTTCCAGACGGTACTTCTTTACCAGACGGGGACGAGAGAGGACGTCCAGGAGTTCCTGTAGCAGTGGCTCACTCAGGATCGGTTCGAACTGACCTGCCTTTAAGGCATCGAGCACCTGTGCCGGAAATCCGTGAGGGTTAAGGAGTGCTGACACCCAGACGTTGGTGTCAACGAGAGCGCGTGGCATGGGATCTGCGGCGACGTGCTTCCTTCCAGGCAGCGCTGATGTCCGCCTCTATTTCTTCGGGAGAAGAGGCATTCGTGCGCGGGCGCACTCGAGCTAGAAGCTGCTCTAAGCGCCGGTTCCACTGATCCGTGGGTGACATCGGTTCCGTTTCTTGCTGATAGCGCTCGAGGAACTCTCGCAGTGCCCTGCGGACTAGCTCCGTGAAGCTACGACCCTCTTCCACCGCGATGTGCTTTAATAGGCGAAGCTGATCGTCTTCTAAGTAAATGTTTGTCCGCTTCATGGAGGGAATTATACACCATGATGTTAAGATGTCCAACGCAGGGACGAGGTAGGCGACAGCCCGGGCCGTATTAACAACCAGATCCACGCCCTCGCGCCGACGTTGAAGACGCTCTCGATAGTGCTCAAAAGCCACAATACTCTCCGAAGAACCGGCTCGAGTTTGAAGGTCTTCGAGTTCTTGGCGTGAAGAAGCGATGCGAAGATCGGAAAAAACCACCTA
>JALLON010000210.1 GCA_027717925.1 Acidobacteria bacterium AH-259-G07
TGATGGCGGATGAGTGGCTTCCCGGCTGCCTTTGCTGGCAAGAATCTCGTTTCAGGGGATGAAGACTTCGACTGGCCAGCGCACGACTCTCCACAGACCCTTTCCTGCTTTTTTCAGAGTCTTGACACAAGAATTAACCTGCATGTCTTTGATATCCTCGTTTGAAAGCATGCTCCGGTAATTGTGAGAGTTCCAGGCGGGAAACCAGACAGTGTAGAGGAGACGTTTGGGCATCTCCTTGAGAGCTTGTCGCGAAATGCGGTTCATCAAGTACTTATCCTGCTTCAGCTTAGGATCCAACTCGGAAAGGATGCCGTTGACCGTAATCTGCGACTTTATGAAGAGGCCGATATTAAAGCGAATCTGATATCCTTCCCTGGCAGTTTTCTTCATTAGCTCGCCCAGGATGTCGAAGACGTGGCCTTTACGTTTCTCGCGTAGAGTTTCTTCTACAATGGTGCGAATGCGCTCGCGCTTTTCCGGAGACTCCCAATCATCCCCCTCAATTAAGGCGCCCATATGGTTTGTCAAGCGTTTTGTGTCCTTCAAATAGACGCCCAGAAACAACTGCATAAGCTGGGCCCGCTGCTGCCGGGGGAACACGCCGCGAAGCCCCCAATCCAAAAGAGCAATGCGGTAAGGATGCTTCGGTTCATCGAGTACATGGAAGACATTCCCTGCGTGAGGATCGCCATGAAAAAGGGCCTCCTCACGGGGGGACAAAAGCACATCGGAGGTCAGCACATCACTGAGGCGACGGGCTAACTTCGCCCGTGCCTTGAGTTGCCCGGGAAAAGCGTCCGAGATTTTCTCACCGTGGACAAACTCCATGAAGGTAACCCGCTCCGTAGAGAAAGGGTAAAATTCCGGCACCATAACCTTCTCACTGTCCCCATAATATTCTGCTGCTTTCACCAGATTCTCTTGCTCTTTGATAACCTGAATCTCTTTAGAAAGAGCCTCCCGGATCTCTGCGAACATTTCCGAAAGAGGAACTGGCCCGATCTCGTAAAAGTCGCGATAGTCCCCAAAGTAGCCGGTCAAATCGTCAAAGATTGCCAGTTCCTCTCGGAGAGCGGATATGGCGTAAGGTTTGATGACCTTAGCTACCGCTTCCCTCACCCTGGTTTCTCCTGGCAGAACCAGGCTGCACCGCAGGACTGCACCGACCGTCGCCTCAGCAAGGATCTCGTCGGAACAGCGAATCCGGTATTGTTCAACTTTTTCGAGCCCGATCTCCTGAACGATGAGTTCCACAATTTCCTCCCCACTCGTTGTCCTCAAGCTGTTCTCCAGGACCTGAAGGGCTCCTCGAAGGTCTGGGGGAAGATCCGGACTCCTGGCAAGTACCTGTCCAATCTTCTGAAGAGTCGGTGTTCGAGAGAGAAACTGCAGGACTTGCTCCCCTCTCTGCGCACTGGCGGGCAGAGCAGCCTGATCCAGCAGCCGCTCAAGAAGGCGCTCTTCTCCCAGGCGGTCCAGAAAAAACAAGAGCGCGTCATGGACAATGGGAAGCCACTCTCCGGCTTTTTCAGGAACGATGTCCAGGACCCGTGAGCGATGCAGCAAAAGTTCCAGGACCTGAGGTCGCCATTTCGCCCAATCCACAGTTTTCAAGGCGGCCATGAGCTCGTTCTTGGAGGGCTTGGGCTCGCTCTGAATCCCGGGCGCCCCCACAAGTTGGAGGACGAGAGACTGCTGGGATGGGTCTAACTCCGAAAACAAGCTGCTGAGGAGACGAAGGCCCTCCCTGGCAGGATCGAAATTGTCGTAGTGCTCCAGCGGCGTCGGAAGAGGAATCTCCGCTCTAAGGGAGGATGGTGAAATAAGTAGGACTGTCCAGATCAGCGGCCAGATCCGACGAATATGAGCAGCCAACCAATAACGCATCTGCCTAAATTTCCCTAAATTCCCTCAGGCGCTTCATTCCGGCCCAGACCATACCAGAACAGGTCGCTGGAAAAGCAGGCCCACAACTGCCAGGACCACTCCCAGGAAAAAGGAGAGCTTTCCACTCTGGCAGAGTCTTTGAATAATCTCTTCATGGCTATGGTAGAGTAAAAGGATTCTGAGAACCACTACAAACGGTGAGGTCAGTCAGCCGTGCTTACTCTTGAGCTGCACGTCGTAGCAAGTGCCAATTTGCGTTTCAGAGCGGCAGCAGCCAAGAACTGAGTGAGAAAGAACCAGCGATGACCCCAAAGGAGTCATTTATGAATGCCAAAACGAACTTCGAACGGATCTATCAATCATCTTCCTACCGTATCGCGTATGAGGACATTGAGTTTCTGAACCGGGACGACCTGCGTCCCGTGAGGCTGCAACTGGAACTACTTAAACCCGAAGTGATCATGGACGAGCACAAAATACTCTCCACAATTGTGGTATTCGGTAGCGCCAGGTTACTGAGTAGGGAAGAAGCCGAAAAGAATCTCGCAGACATTAAAAAGCAGGCTGCGGCGCGTCCAGGCGATCTCCACTTGCAAGAAGCATTAACACGGGCGCAGCGTTTGGTAGAGAATTCACGGTACTACGAAGCAGCAAGAGAGTTTGCCCGGATCGTTTCCTCATCATGTCAGATTAATGATCACCAGTGCGATTTTGTCATGGTCACCGGTGGCGGTCCTGGCATCATGGAAGCTGCTAACCGTGGAGCTTATGAAGTAGATGCAAAATCCGTAGGCTTGAACATCACGTTACCGTTTGAGCAGGCGCCAAACGCCTACGTCACGCCAGATCTGTGTTTTCAATTTCATTACTTTGCCCTACGCAAAATGCACTTCTTGCTGCGTGCCAAGGCCCTCCTGGTTTTCCCGGGGGGCTTTGGCACGCTGGATGAGCTGTTCGAAACACTGACCTTAATTCAGACGCAAAAAATGGAAGCCATACCGGTGCTGTTGTTTGGAAAGACTTACTGGCAGCAGGCCGTAAATCTGGAATTTTTGGTCGAACAAGGCACCATCTCCCCTAAAGACTTGCAGCTTGTGAGCTATGTAGAAACCGCAGCTGATGCCTGGCAGAAAATCGTGGATTTCTATGAACTGCAGCGGTAAGCTATCAGGCGAAGACGTGGCACGCCACATACGCGTTGCCGGCAAGGTCGACGGCGATCGCGTCACAGTCGCCGCCGCCCAGGTAGGTCGAGTAACTCACACCGAGCGAGATGCCCCCCTCTTCACCGCGGGTGAACCCCACGATGGCCAGCACGCAGATGACAAGAAACACTGGCGAACCGCTACGATAAGTCTTCATGGCGCGCCTCCCTCCTGAGCTCGGGACCGGTGGGTGCCGGTTAGTAAGAATCAAAGGTCTACAGCGTGGGGTGCTTCAAGTGATGATCGGTTCTCGCCTGGAACGCATCCGCCAGCAGCAGGATTTCCGACTCGCCGAAGAGCTTGCCCGTAAAGTGCAAGCCAGTGGGCATGCCCTGAAAGAAGCCGCTCGGCATGGTGATCGCCGGATGACCGGTGAGGTTGGTCACGCGTGTATCTCTGGAAATCAGGAAGTCGGTATGGCTTCCGATGAAGAGGTCGAGATCGCCCAGGGCGTCATCCATTTCCTCGATCAGCCGCATGCGTAAGCGGTTGGCCTGGATGTACTCCACGGCGGGGATGAAACGGGCGGTGCGGAGCCTGTCCACCACGTTGCTTTCCTCGGGCGACTCTTGCATCATGTTGAGCGTTCCGCTTCGGGTCGGCTCATCGAAGGCCGCAGCAGATTCCGGGCCGGAGATGAGACGTCGCCAGGCTCCGATAGCCGGTAGCTCAAACGGCACCACCTCGACACCCAGCGCGCGAATGACCTGCAACGCCGCTTCATAGTTCCTGCGAACCTGGCGTCGTCGGGCGGCACGCTCCGGGTTTTCGGGATCCTCGCGGATCTCGCGTTCGAAGACGGAGCGCAGGTAGCCCACGCGTAGCTTCGTCACGTCGGCCGTTGCGTCCCAGTTGAACGGCACGTCGAGGACCGTATTGTCCTTCCCGTCAGGTCCGTAGATGGCGTCTGAGACAAGGGCACAATCCTCGGCCGCGCGGCACATGGGTCCGATCTTGTCCCGTGTCCAGCCTACCACCATGACACCATAGCGGCTGACGCGCCCAAAGGTCGGCCGCAGCCCCGTGACGCCGCATCGAGTGGCCGGACGGACGATGGATCCTGAGCTTTCCGTCCCGATCGAAAAGCCCACCAGTCCGGCCGCCGTCGCCGAGGCGGGTCCGGCGGAAGATTGCCCTGCGCCTTGCTCGGTGTTCCACGGGTTTCGGGTTCGTCCCCCAAACCATCCACGAGCAGCGTTCGCTAGCGGACTCGTCGAAAGCTTGGCAACCAGGATCGCGCCCGCCTCTGTCAACCTGCTGTACACGGTGGCGTCGGTGTCGATCACTTGATCCTTGTACGGCGAGGCGCCCCACGTCGTCTTGGTCCCCCGGACGGCCAGCCAGTCTTTCACTCCCCAGGGGATGCCGTGCAGGGGGCCCCGATACGTGCCCGCCGCAATCTCTTCGTCGGCTCGCTTAGCCTGGCGCTGCGCAAGCTCCTCCGTGAGATTGATGACGCAGTGGAGCAAGGGGTCATACTTTTTCAAGCGCGCGAGGTAACAGTCTGGTGAGCTCGGTCGGCTTAATTTGACGGGTTTCGACGAGCCTGGCTAGTGGCCTGTTGCGTAAGTCCGTTCCCACCTTTCGGACTCTTTATTCGAGCTGGTCGAGACCCATGTTGGCCATTTCGAGCGGGATGGTCCAGAGATGGTGGATCTCTTCAGCGAGGGGCTGCGCAAGCTCTTTGGGAGTGCCCCGCTTGAAGGTGGGGTGCCATTGCCGGTGATGGTAGACGAGCAGGGTCATGACATTGAACTTGGCGGAGGCGCCAGTCAGCTTGAGCAGGGGGACAAACTCTCCCTCATCTTCAATGCCGATGACGGCGGCCTTGCCTCGAGCCTGGATGCGCAGACCTGCGGCACGCGGGTCCCGTTCGCGCAGCTCGGCGAGTAATGAAGAAGCGA
>JALLON010000211.1 GCA_027717925.1 Acidobacteria bacterium AH-259-G07
TTGCGACACCCTCTGACGGTCGCGGCTCTGTTGGCGATCCGCGGTTCAAGCGCGACCTTCAGTCCCCGGAACGGGTACCACGGCTTGTATCGCCACCTGACCCATGGCGTATTCTTTGGGACCCAATCTGAGATCGGACTGCGTCAATTCATCCCAGGTCACCTCTTGACCGGTGTAGGCGGAGATTCTTCCCATCACCGCCACCAGAGTCGAAGTAGCGGTATTGACTGCTTCGTTAATGGGCTGATCGGTGCGAATTGCCGTGACCAGGTCGATATGTTCCTGTACGTAAGGGGAATTGTCCTTCTCGCCTTCAAGCTCATCTGCCAGAACATCAGAGGAATCACCCTCCTTGGCTCCATATTTCCAGACCACCTTCCCATCTAAATCGTAAATTGTGTCCTTGCAGTTGCTGGAGCCTTTGGTTCCAACCACATATTCGGAGACGCTGTTAGCACAGCCATTAACCTGGCGGCACATGCTGTGAACGTGTACTCCATTTTCCAGCTCAAAATCCACGTCGAAAAAGTCGTACTGGTCGCCGGTGACGCGGCGCATCCGCGCACCCATTCCCACTGCCTTGACCGGATGAGAGTTGGTAAACCAGTTGATAACGTCGATGTTATGGACATGTTGCTCGACGATATGGTCGCCGGAAAGCCAGGCCCAGTTGACCCAGTCTCGGATCATATGTTCCATATCGGACCACCCTTTCTGTCGAGTCTTGTACCACAGCTGTCCCGTGTTCCAGTAGCACCGAGCCGCTACGATGTCACCGATGGCTCCATCCGCAATTTGATTGTAAGTCTCGATGTAGGTCCTCTGGTGCCTGCGTTGCGTTCCGGTGACCACAGAAAGGCGAAATGCATCGGCTTTCTCAGCGGATTCCATAATCGAGCGGGCGCCCACCGGGTCGACCGCAACTGGCTTCTCCATAAAGACGTCCTTGCGGGCCGATACGACGGCCTCGAAATGCTCCGGGCGAAAATGCGGCGGCGTGGCTAGAATCACAATATCCACATCCTCTTCAAGGACTTTCTTGTACGCATCAAAGCCAAGGAAGCATTTGTCGTCTGGAACTTCCACTTCCGCGTCGGCCCTGGTGAGCTCGTGGCGGCCGGCCTTCCTCGCCCTTAGTTTCTCCCTGCAGCTCTCTATCCGATCCTGGAAAACATCTGCTAAAGCCACCAGTTTCAAATTGGGTCCGGCTTCCAAGAAATTCAGGGCAGCACCGGTTCCCCTTCCACCGCAGCCGATCAGTCCCGCTTTCAAAACTGGTCCGTCCGGCGCTGTCTTAAGACCCGGCACGATCTTCTGGCCCAGCTTTCTGACTTCCGGCGATAGACCACCACAGGCAGTCAACGCAGCGGCGGCTATAGCCGCCGTCCCAATGAATTCGCGTCGACTAAAGTTCGACTCTCTTTCCTTTTCTTTCTCTTTGTCGTTCATAATAATCCTCCTTTTGGGAACCCTCCCCCTTTTAATTTAGCGGTTAATGATTATTGACTTAACTCCGAAACGGGGATACCAGATCCCTGGTGCCTCAGTGCTTTCGTGCTGTCGTGCTGGGACGAAAGCACGAAGGCACGGTGTTAGTTGCCCGCTTCTTCACCCCCTTCGTATTCCCCTACCAGACGAAAGCCCACATCGTTGTTGTCAGAGTACCACCACACACTTTTTGGCGCCTGCGGATCGGTCTTCAACCACTCGTCGTGCCGGGTGTGATCACGAGCAGCCGAACGCAGCTCGCCGGGAGCGCTTTTGAATGATCCGCCGCGGATCACGTGTTCTTCCCCGTTGGGTGGTCCAACCGGATCGATGACGAGAGCATCTGCAGCATACTTTTCATAGATGTTGGGATCGTACCAATCCAGGCAAAACTCTTTAACGTTCCCGATCATATTGTGCAAGCCCCACGGATTCGGCTTCTTGGTTTCGGACGGATGGGTCTTCATGCTGCTATTTGCCCGGTACCAAGCATGCTCTTGGAGAAAATCTTCGTTAATCATCCCGCCCACCAATTTGCCGAACCAACGATCGAGCCAAGACTCGGGTAGGCCGTCAAAAAAATAGGGCCCTATTGTACCAGCTCGACAAGCATACTCCCATTCCGCTTCCGTGGGTAGCCGGTATTTTCTGCCCGTTACAGCCGACAACCACTCACAGTATTTCTCGGCTGCGTAGTGAGTCATGGTGATGGCAGGGCGAGAACCCTTACCCCAACCCTGGTCCGGTGGTTGATAGGGGGGCGTCGGCCCGGTAATCGCATCCGTCTCCTCCCCCTTTTCATTCTTGCCATAGGTGGCCGTCTGAGCATAATACGCCTCATGTTCTCGCCAGCTGACTTCGAATTTTCCCATCCAAAAGGAACTGACCTTGACTTGGCGTTGAGGCCCTTCATCCCCATCTCGGAAGGGTTCCGATTCGGAACTTCCTATTAAGAAGGTGCCCCCCGGAATTGCCACCATCTCAAACGTCACATCGCTTTCCGGTAAGACTTCGATGTAGTTTACAAAGGCATCAGGAGCAATTTCGCTAACTAAGGGAGTCCTCTCCTTATCATCCTCATCCGTGATCACCTCGCGGGTCACTTCCTCGAGAGCAGGCTTTTCTTCGTGGAAGTGCCCAACCGTCAGATGACAGTTTATGCATCGCAGCTCCTCCCGGTTCTTGGTGTAGTGAAGGTGAGGATCGACGGCCTTTTCGGGCAGACCCACTGGAAATAACTCGACATGACAGTTGGTACAAGCCGAGTCGAAAGTGTAGGTAACGGCATGGTCCAAAACCGACTTGGCCTCCCAGTCGATTTTTGAAATGTCCGTGAAAAGATAGCCGTAGACATCTCGAGCTCCGGCCTTTGTTTTTTCCGTGAAGTGCTCAAGACCTTTTGGTGGGAGATGACAGTCAACGCAATGTGCCACCAAACCGCTTGCCGTTTTGTAATGGGGCCCATCCTTCCAGGACTGGGTGGCGTGGGGATGAACATGGCAGCTTTCGCAGAACTGGTCCGTGGAGGTGTACTCTATTCCCCCATGGATGAAATAAGCCACTATCAGTGAAACACCGACTCCCACCAGGAAACCGAACAAAATTCTGCGTTTCATGTTGAATCCCCCTATGGGAGTGATCCTCATCCTTGCGATTTTAGAAGAAGGGCCATCGAAGGTCTGCGAATAACCTCAGGACTGGAACTCATCCGGTCGGTTAGTTTCTCTTAACTGAAATAGCGGGTCAAGGAGGAAAATTCCTTGAGGCAAAGTATTCCCGTTTCCCACCTGAGTGCCGAACGACGCGAGCCTCCACGCCTTGTATCTTTCTGACCAGCTCAAGCCCCTTCTCCGGTGCAAGCACACTCAAGGTGGTTGCTAGGGCATCGGCAGTCATCGCATCGGAGGCAAGGACGGTGACCATCCGTGCATCGCGCATTCCCAAACCGGTTGCTGGATCGACGATATGGGAGTAGCGAATTCCGTCGATCTCTACAAACTGATATGCATCACTGGAGGTAGCAATAGCGGTGTTGTGCAGAACGAATTGCTGCTCCGCTGCGGCATCTGCCAAGTGCGCATTCTCAAGTGTGACAGTCCAACCGTTTTTCCCCGGGGGAGGTTCGCCCAGTCGAAGGTCACCACCAGCATCGATCAGTGCCCTTTGAATCCCATGTTCCTCCAGCGTCTTAAGGGCCTCATCGGCTGCATAGCCCTTGGCGATACCGCCCAGATCCAGCTTCACCCCCTCAGTTCGCAGGCGCACGGAGCGTGTCATTGGATTCAGCAGAACCTTCCGATAGCCGACCCTTTCCCTGGCCCCTGCAATGGCCTGTGCATTGGGCAGCTGCTTTGTCTGTCGTGCTCGCCGCCAAAGCTCCACCAGGGGTTTTACCGTGATATCAAACGCTCCTCCAGAGAGCCGTGAGAAATGCAAAGCGTTTTCAAGAACAAGGAAAAGGTCGCGGCTGACAATGACCGGTCTCTCACTCGCTTTTCGACAGGCACGCATCAACTCACTGTCTGATCGATAATCGCTGAGTCTCTGGTCTAATTCTTCTATTCGCTCAAAGGCCGCTGTGGCCGCTCCTCGGGCTTCCGGCTCGCCGGGTGCATAGAGGAGAATCCGAAACAGCGTTCCCATTTGGATCCGGCGGTACTCGTATCTTTGAAGGGACTGTGATTGTGAAGACTGCGATGCCGGAGAAGCGCTCAGAAAAAGCGAACAAACAAGCAAAATCGGCAAACTGAAATGTGGCACGCGCTTTGCCATAATGACGAGTTTACAGCATATGCACCTCTTCCTCTCTTGTGAAGGTTCCCAGGTCGACTGGTCCCCGCTTTGGCTACCCAGAAACAAGCAACGGAGACAAAAGGCTCTGTCCCGGGACTGTTTGGCTGTGGGCCGACTCCGGGAAAGAAAGGATGTTGTGAAGACAGCTGTCGGCGTGTAATATCAGGGCCATGGATCTTGACCGCAGACAATTCTTGGGAACAACTGGTTTAGCTTTAACTTCTTTGGGCCTTTTTACTAAGGGTCTTTCCGTTTCCAGTCCTGGCACGGGGCCCAAAGTTGGCATGTGTGACTGGAATCTGGGACCTCCCTGTGAACCCGATATGATCCCTAAAGCCAAGGACGCTCACCTGCAAGGGATTCAAGTCAGTGTGGGGATTCAGCCCGATAGTATTCCTCTTCGGGATCCGGCTGTGCGGCGCAAGTATCTCGAGCTCGGTAAACGATATGGAATCACCTTTCATTCGGTAGCTGCGGGGCGGATCTTAAATCGAATTCCGCTCAAGTCCGAGCCTCAGTCGGCCGTCTACGTCATCGATGCGGTGGAAGCCGCGGCGGCTTTGGGGGCCAAGAATATATTGATCGCCTTCTTCGGAGTTGCAGATCTGCGTCTTCGAGACGCCACGGGCGAATTCCGGAATGTCAGTGATGGCCCCTTTAACTCCTATG
>JALLON010000212.1 GCA_027717925.1 Acidobacteria bacterium AH-259-G07
CAAAATTACGATACTATTAAGCCTTTTAATACCCGTATGTTATGGGTACTTATGACCGGTGGGGGTATACTGTGGCAGAACCCAAAGTATCTTAGCGACACAGGTTAGGAGAGAAGTCAACCATTGGTCTGAACCGACTTTTCAGGCACACGCCGCGATATTGGGCGAGGACACTTTCTTGATATCGGCAACAGGGAAATACTCGCTCTGGGACAGGTCCAATCGATGGGGGAGGAACCATGACTGACCAAACTGACAACACCTCGGGAAGTGCGCCAAGTGAACGAGAGAAGCAGGTTCATGAGTTTTACCACTTTTATCGCGGAGCCGCGGTTTTTCTCTCAGCCACTATCATCACTATTTCCAGTGCCATAATCTTTGCGCTTCTGAAGAAGGAATTGGGTGTCCCATCCAAGTTTCCTTTCCAAGCCCTTTTTAGCTTCTGCCTCGTAGCTGCAGTGTCCATGCAGTACCTCCACTTTCGTGGGTATATGCACCTCGCGCGTTGGGCCAGTGCCGTGCTGATGGGAGATAAGGAGGACCGAATTAAGCAGTGGGAGTCCAGCATCAAGTGGTTTGACCGGTTAGATTTCACCACGACCTGGCTGACCTGCTTGCCTTTTATCGTGGGCCTAACCGCCTTCTTAATTTTGCTATTCGCTTGAGTCGCTTTTTTAGGTAAGACATCCGAGTATTGTTGCGCTATCCTGGGCCGATACTTTCCCATTTCGTTGGCGCTCGGGGAGGGGGGGAGCTGTCCAAAAAACAGATGTTTCTCGGACGGCAAATTGAGACCACAAATACCCTTGTTGGAACGGTTTTCTGATTCAAGAAATCACAAAGGTTTTTTGGACAAGTGCTGCCTAGTCTATTCTCCAGCGGATGCTACCGGGGGGTGGAGTAATCTTAGGTGGTGAATCCGAGGGTGGAACTGGACTGATGAGTGGCATTAATCGTGTCAACAAATCACAGATAGAGAGGAGGCTGCTGTGGCAATATTTCAGCGCATCTTCTTTGCTTGAGAAGTGTTCAAAGTGTGCTCGAAATTCCTCCTCGATCGGTGATGGCTGATCTTGCACTTGATCCCACCCGTAGACCGCTCTCCACTTGGTTGGATTGTCAGGAACGTAGTGCTCTATAAACCGTAGACCCTGATTCTCGCATTGTTTGGTCGAAGAGAATGAACCCTGCAAGGGTATATCATGGACATAACAGTCTCGATAAGCCCCAAGCTGTCTGATCCATTCTGTATTGGCTTTCTCTACTATCTGCCGGATCTTTATCAAGGGCTCTTTACTCTCGGTTGCCGAACTCCAGTTTCGCAGCAAGGCGCTCAGACTACTGCATCGCTTTTCACAGATGTTGGGAACGTACCGCATTAACGTCCGGGCTAATACGTCTCGCAGCACACAACCTTCGTGCAAAAAGGCATATACGGAGGAATTGATAGCCACGGTGTACTGGGTGGTCACCCAGGTATCAGTGTCCCACTCATTTTCCCTAGCCAACAGCGAACTCAACTGCTGGAGGTAGGCATCCGAAAGAGCACGCAGATTGTAATCGCAGACATTCAAATGGAAACGAACTTGACGACAACTGGCTGCAAATCTACGTTTCCCCTTCTCGTATGCTCCGTCCTTGAGGCTTTGTAGTAGTCTGTAGAGTTCTTCAACGATCCAAGGAGTTCGGTCTTGCCGCAAGACGGATACACGCCATTCAGGGAGACTAAAACCCTCGATGTGTCCCCTGTGGGTAAGAAAATCAACTCCCACAATCCCCCCTACAAGTTCGGGCACGTCCACCTTTCCCACGAGCTGCTTTTGAGTCGGGTAAAGCTGCTTGCTGCCGTCTGGAGACTCTACTACAAGCCTAAGACCACCAAAACAATGATAAATCCTGACGTGAGGAGGGATCTGGTCCGTCATCTTAAGTCGCCCCGTTAAGTGATTCTAGTATATTCAGCACTGTAGACTTTGACACCCCGACTTCTATTGAAATCTCCCTCAAGCTAATTCCCTTAGACCGCATTTCAAGCACTCTTTCCACATCCACAGCTACGCGGGGCCTCCCCAACTTCTTCCCATTCTCCCTCGCCCTTCTCAAGCCCGCCTTTACTCCCTCTGCAATAATATCCCTCTCCAACTGAGCTACTGCACTAATGATGGTAAAGATGACACTGCCCAAAACTCTTCCATAAGTACCTATGATGTATACAACACTGATGTTAGCTCAACTAGCTGAGCCACCAGTACTTAAGCCCTCTTTTTAGATCCACAAGCTCTTCGAATCTCTTTTTTGAAAAAAGGACCTCATCAGGAAGGTCCTGAGTGATCCCTCCATTCTCTAAATGGGACGGGAACAGATAGAGAGAGGGTCGCCGAAAGAAGCAAAAAAATACCAGATAAAAGTGATTCACCACAGCTCGTATTGATCCATCCCTGGGATTGTCCCCACTCATCTAGAACTGATCTTTTTTGAACGGTCGCCGGTCAGCTTTTGTGGCGGCTGCTGAGTGATCGCAGCAGATCCCAGGAATCCCAGGTTTTTACTATTCCTAAGGAAAGATGAGTAGTAGTAGGTATAGGTGCCTAACAATAACGAGTGGACAAAGGCTGGGATTGTTGGGATTGGTAGGCCGTGCTGGCATCGAACCAGCGACCTCCTTCTTGTAAGCTACTTTTTGTAGAGCTACAAGTCTTTTATTTCAAGCACTTACGTTAAGTTGGCTTCGCAAAATAGGGCACTTCTAACGGTCTTTTCGGCCCTATTCATACCCAGATTAAACGCGATTGTTTAAGAATTTTTCTATGCGGCCCGGACACCAAAAAGGGGCACCTTCTCCTTTGCCACTGAGACTTATCTCAACGCCACTTGTTGGGCAGCCTGATTTACCTGCTGAAACGATTTTTCAAGGATTTGCAGATCACCCCGAAACATGCCTGCGGCTAGAAGAGGGTGATTCTTATTCAAAGCCTTGATCTCCCTACTCATGCGGACAAGTGCACCTCCTTGTCGTGCACCACGCCAACTGAAACGTCCTACGGGTGCAAAACTGTCCTTTGCAGCAGCAACCATGCACAACGTGATCTCCACTTCATCAAAGATGTCCTCAAAATCTATGTCGGGACCAAGAATATCCAGTAACATTCCCGGAAGGCGCTCCGCCATCCAGTCACTACCTGGGGTTTTACGCTTCTGATTTTTTTCCAACTCAAACAACCACTGGGCATCTTCGTAGCGCAAGCACTGACCAGAACCAAGTTGCAACACAATGGGTACATCGTCCGAATCGGTTTTGGCTACCCCGTCTTCAATTAGTGTTTTCAAAACACCATACCGCTTTCGTGCTATTGCTGCGATTCCGGCGGCATACAACAAGAGTGTTGCCGGGTAGTACTTCAGGTAGGACCAAGCACGGTAGCTGGTGCCCGCCCTTTGTTCGCTCCTGGCGAGGGCTTCAACGCATCTCTTCCAGAGCTGGTCATGAGCAGTATCTCCCCAGTACACACCAGCTCCAATCATGGGTACTATTTTTTGACAGACAACTTCCATTCGCTCCACGCGGTCCAGGTAACTCTCTTTGCTCGGTGCCGACCCATCTGGAAAAGCTTCATCACTGGTCTTTTCAATGACCACTCCTAACTCACTCATCACCAGATCTTCAAGCTGGATTCGGTATTTATCCTCGGAAAGGTACTTCTTGATAGTGGCAACTGCTAAACGAGGAGACACAGGATCTTTTAATCTTTGGTTCTCAAGAGCAGCAATCTTCGTTTCAAGCTCCACGAAAGCAGCATCAGCTGATTCAATCTTCAGGCGAATTGCCTTTCGCTGCTTTATCAATTCCTTCGCTTCCTGTGAAAGACTTCCACGGTTCATCCAAAACGTGGAGAAACGAAATCTTGTACTACGGCGAATAGCATCCACAAGAGCCAAGTCCCACTCCCCGGACCATCCGCAAACGATTAACCCATACTCTTCGAAGATCCGGTCGAGCAAGGCATTTGTAGCATCGTCGTACTTTATCAGTTCATCGGGAGTATTTTTTATACGGGTATCCAAATAGTCACCATTTACCTTCACGACAAGACAATCAACATGAGGAAGTGGCGGCATTCCAGCAATGTGATCAGGTGTCGACACAGTGGTCGGACTCAGTCCTTCCAGCTCAAGTGCCTGCTCCAACAATCGGTCGAAGTTTGTCGTCACGATTATACGGAAATAACCCGCTGCAACTAGCCGAGCAATCGATCTGTGAGCAGGAGTTGGAACCTTCAACCCCTCTTCCTTCTCATTCTTGGTCGGCTCGAAATAGCTCTTCAAGAGAGACATTCGCTCAACCCTTGTTGGCGCTAGTGATTCAATGAGTTCTGAATAAACAGGCTGCTTTTCAAAAGTCTCCTTATACCATTTGCCTGGATCGTCTCCAGGATCTTGATCACGCAGGATTGCCAAGCGCCGAATCAGATCTTCCACAACGTCCCATCCAGTCGGAATGCCAGCTGACCGTGAAACGCCTGACCCAATCAAGAGTGCGTAGACACCTTTCTGGGTATGAACTGAGAACGCCAAGGATAATGCAGGATCGATATGCATAGCATCCGTTCTCCGGGTAGGCTGTCTGCCTAAACAAGGTCTTCTTTACGGAGCACCTGAGTGATTATAGGAGAATACAGCAGTGGAAAGGAGACTTTTACCCTCTATAGGTGACTACACTGACTACAAGTCCTGAAGCGCAGTGTCCATGCCGGTTTCGCTGTAGTCACCTGTTGCACAGAGACGTATCTTCTCGGTGAGCTGCTAGGAACATTGTTCCAGTTCCTCGTGGCAGTGATCCTTTCCAAGTGATATTCTTGCCCTCACAAATATAGGGGGAGGAATCCGATGAGATCTATAACT
>JALLON010000213.1 GCA_027717925.1 Acidobacteria bacterium AH-259-G07
AATGTCAGCGCCAACCCATCGGGGGTACTCGCTTCCACTCAACCATACTTTGCTCGCAGCCGGTTGGCAGCTTCGACTTCGTTCTTGAGCTTGGTGTAGACTTCGTCAATGCTGACCACGGCGGCAGAGCCCGGAGCAAAGCCGCAGTCCGGGTTGAGTGTAATGCGTTCGGGAGCGAGGTATTCGAGCGCCTTCTCAACACGCCGAAGGATTGACTCGACTGAGTCGATCTGGCCCGGCTCAGAACTAACGCATCCTAGGCCGATCTCGAAGTCTTCGCGCAGCCGGCCGAACACCGGCATGTCACCAGCCTCCGCCGTGGTGAACTCCAACGTCAGGTGGTGAACCTTCAACCGGTTTAACTGTTTGATGATCCGATCGTAGCTCCCCCGATACCGTGTTTCACGGCGAGCGCGAGCGCCCGCGCGACGGCACAGATGTACGGCGAGTGTGACCCCGTCGATGTTCTCCACAACCTGGTTGACCATGTCCACCGCGAAGTCTGCGGCTGCCTCTGCATCCTCATACTTTGCCCGAACGTCCTCGTCGACAAACAAACACAGGTGTGGGTCGTCGATCTGAATGATGGAGACGCCCTCGTCGCGCAGGAGCTCAACTTCGCGTCGCAAGAACGGAACGCAGTCGCGAACGAAGGCCCGGCGCGTGGGATACGCCGTCGCCGATTTCTGCGGGTCCCACATCCGCTCGCCCAATAAGGCCGGGGCCGGTATGGTGGCCTTGATTTGCTTCGTGGTGATTTGTTTGAGGAAGGTCACTTCCTGAGCGATAAAGCCTGGTTTCTTCGGCGCCAGCTTATCGATGACGATCGTCCAGGGACGGCCATCGGCAGGATTCCGGCTCAGCTCGAAGCCGTGCGTCAGCTCTGCAATCACGCCGATATAGGACTTGCGCCACCATTCACCATCGGTGACCACATCCAATCCGGCACGCTCCTGCAGTGCAACCACGTAGCGCACGCACGACTGCATTAGCCGCTGATACTTCTCGGCAGGAAGGTTCGAATCTTCGGCTATCAGGTCCTTGACCACCTGAGGGCGCGGCATCGAACCGACGACCGAGGTGGGGAACAATTGACCGGTGCTCATGGCTGGTCTCCCGAGACAATGTCTTTCCAGAATTGGCGGGCATAGTCAAAGTCCTCCCGCGTGTCGACCTCGATGTACCCGCCGCGGGTGTCGATGTGGACCATCCGCTCGCCGGCTTCGATCATTTCCTGCAGGAGCTGAATTAGGAAGGCCTCTTCGAAGACGGCTGCCTCACGAAACGGACTCCTGGCATAGCGCTCGCGACAGCGATGGTGATGTTGGCGAAGCCTGGCGGCGCCGCCGGCGGAAAACTTCACCACACCGATGAACTCACCGTGCGCCTCCTGGTCGGCAATGTCGCGGTGGATGCGGATAATGACACCGTCACGGGCTATGACCTTTTCCGCGTCGTAAGTGGGGTGCTCCGAGCGATGCTCGTAACGACTGAGCCAATCGGTATCGACCACCAGCACGATGTCCTCGTCGCTGGACAACAGTCGCTCAATCACCGACGGCGTAAAAAGAATGTCCGCATAGCAGCAGATGAACGGACCGTCCATGAGGTCTTCGGCGTAAAACAACGAGGCCAGGATGTTGTTGTTCTGCCAATCCGCATTGTGTCGAAACGCAAGGTGAGGGTAGGCCTGGCGGACCTTGTCGATCTGGTAGCCGCCGATAAAGCAAATGCGGTCGATCCCGTTTTCGCACAAGGAGGTCAATGTCCAATCAAGGATTCTTTGCCCGCCGACTTCAGCAAAGCATTTTGGTGTCTCGGCGGTGCTCGGCATCAAGCGCCGCCCGCCGCCCGCCCCAATGACGATGGCTTGCATCCTTGCCGTTTCCTCCCTGCTAACAATGCCCGCTTGGGGTGCACCAGCTGTCCCCAGCAGAGCCGCGACCGTGACGAGGGTGTCGCAAAAGTCCTGTAGGGGCGGCCCGGTGGGCCGCCCGAGCCGTTTGTTTTAAGTCAAATCTCCAGTTCGGGCGGACCACCGGCCCGCCCCTACGGGCGAAACCAAAACGCACCACCTTTTACAACACCCTTAACAGTCCCGGCTCTGTTCGGCTTTCTTCTCGGAGGCCTGGTGGGCCGGTTTGAAAGTCTTGTTCCAGAGTGGGGCTGCCGTGATGGCAGCAACAAAGGCCCAGCCGGCCCAAATGTAGATCGCCACCTGCCAGCCGCCGTGCTCCGGCATTTTATAGTAGCCGGTGACTTTGTCACCCACGGCAGCCCCCATGTATCCCACGAAGTTGACGAATCCGGCGGCGGCCGCTGAGGTGCCGCGCCGGGCCAAATCCGCCGGCGCCGTGCCCACCAGTAACACTTGGGGACCGAAGATACAAAAGCCGATGAGTAGCAATAAAAACACGGTTCCGATTACGCTCATCCGGGCGGCGCTCTCATAGACCAGAGTTAAGACTCCCAGCAGCACCAGCAGGATGCAAATGACCGGAGCCCGTCTGCTTCCAAAGAACCGGTCACTCGCCCAGCCGGCCACGAAGGATCCAGCAACGGCGCCAACGCCCAGAACCACATATTTCAATGCTGCTTTGCCCACGCCCGTTGCCTGCACCTCCGTCAGGTGGGTAATGCCCCAATCCACGAAACCGTATCGACAAGCGTTGAGCAGCGCCAGCGAAATAGCGAGTAACCACAAGGCCGGGTTGAAGATGGTGAGGAACAGATTTTCCATCAGCGAGCCTGGCTTGGCGCCGGTGCGCATACGGTATCCGTCAGCGGACTTGTGTGCCGCAGCATGGTCTGGAGATTCTTTCAGGAAAAAGAGCATGGACACTGCTGCTGCAGCTAGCAATCCGGCTGGGACGTAGAGCGCGCCGCGCCAACCCAGCAGTTCTGCCGACACTCCGGCAACAATGTAGGTCAACCCAAGTGTGACCTGATAACCCGTCCCGACGATGCCGATCGCCCGGCCACGCCGCTTCACCGGGACCCAGTTGGCCAGCACACGCACGCATGGCGTCCACCCCAGCGACTGACAATAACCGTTGCAGGCCCAAACAAAAAGTAAGAAGTAGAGCGCCGTGCCGAACCCAAACAGCAGGTTCAGCGCCGCTGAACAAAACATCCCGATGGCCAGCAACAGCCGAGGTGAAAGACGCTCCGAGAGCTGACCGTTCACTAACTGCCCGATCCCGTAAGCGATCTTGAGCGACGCCAGGATGGTACCGACATGGTCACCGGTCAAACCCAGGCCACCTTCTTCAACACCTGCCGTCATTCCGGGCAGGGCGGCGGACAGGTTCGTTCGGCAAAAGTAGAACGCCCCATAGGTGAGCCAGACGACCCAGATGACCTGCTGCTCACCGGACGACCCATATGAGTCAGCCGGTGTCAGACCTGGCCCGTTTGCCCTCTGTTCGCTTGACCCCATCAATACCTGACCGGGCTATGTCAAGCCCCAAACAGTTCAATTCCAAACACCCGGGCCATAATCAATATGGCGCTCAGACCAGTAAATATCACCAGACTTCCGCAGCCAAACCATGTCGCAAAAGCCGACGGGTAGAATACTTTATCGTCCTTAGGTATTACTGAAAAGCAATAATAAAGATTCAGATAAAACACAACGGGCGCTATGAAAAATGCTAATGCCGAAGCGACCAGCACTAACCAAACCGGTCTTGGAGCGCCGGCGATCATCGATACTGCGGCAACAAGGGAAAAGAGCATGGTCATTCGATAAATATTGTATTCTGAGTACCACTTGCTTCTGTGTTCAGCCGTGAGATCTTCCTTAGCCGTACCACGGAGTCGAGCAGTAGGCTTAAACAAATTCCGACAACAAGCCCCAACAACTCGTGGCCAACCGTCAAAGTAATTGAACGCCGTGGAATATGTCGCAGCGAACGCACCGACCAAAAATATAATCATCATCCAGGGGCCAACACTTCGCGTGAATATTTTTGCGATTTCACCCATTACCGCAGTTCCCTGAACCGCACTTGGATACAGCCATACGGCTGCCAACAAGAGGAATACACAAGCAGTGAAGAATGAAACGACATACCCAAGGCGAAAATCCCATAACCCAATTTTGAACCACTTCCTACAGTATTCCAGAGCATGAGGAGGCAGATTGGATGTGTCAACCGACAAGTCCTCTTTGCTGGATACAAACGGATCGAAGGCTTTTGCCAATCCATTGTTTTCAAGATGCTCCCTTATTCTGCCCATACCCACCTTTTTCGCTTTTCCCCACTCTGAAGCCTGCAGCGACACATCTATCCCAGTGGGCAAGAGACCAAGGAAGGCGGCTATAATTAACCAAGAGCCTTGAGGCGTTTCAAAAACGAAAAAACGACCCATCGAAGAGAATGGAGCAGGCTTAACCAAATAAACAACAATACTTGAGAGGACCAGGATCCCGGCTGATATCTTGGTAACAAGTTCAACCGCTGCATATTTCCCGCCTAAAATGATAACAACGGATAGTGTCCCCAATAGGAAGCCATACACCCAGATAGGAATATCTAGTCCGATATATTCAGCGAAAAAATAGTAGAATACAGCGGAAACAGCAACCAGCCTTCCTGCCTGTCCTATGGCGCATTGAACTAAGGTTGTGACCAGGACATACCATAACGGCCACTGTTTCCAAGCCGTGGCATATCCGTCCAACATACTTCTTCCAGTCGCATGAGTGAATCGGAAGGCCATTTCGAAGCCATAGTATTTAAACACGTATGCGACAGGGATACACCAAAGCAGAGCATAGGCAAATCGTCCTCCAGCTGCGGGTGCGGTGACGAGATGACTCGTCCCGATGCCCGTCATCATTAAAATCATGCCCGGGCCGAAATGCCTC
>JALLON010000214.1 GCA_027717925.1 Acidobacteria bacterium AH-259-G07
TTCTAGTAAAGTCCTGTCTCGTACTAGGAGGCGATTATGAAAAATCAAAGCATTCACATCACGGCAGCAGGAGGAAGCGTACGGCCGGGAAATTTCACGACCAAGGCACTAGCCTTAGTACTAGATGAACTTCGACATCGGGAAGTCGCAGTGGACGTGATTGACCTGGCTAAACTTGACTTGCCGTTGCCCGGAAAGGGGGAGTCCCAAGACACTAACAAGGCGCAAGAGATGGTGTCCCGCGCAACAGGCGTGATCCTTGCTACGCCAGAATACCATGGCAGTTACAGCAGCGTGATCAAGCTTTTGATCGATAACCTTGGATTCCCATCAGTCTTGTCCGGCAAACCTGTGGCGCTGCTTGGCGTTGCCGCCGGACAGATCGGGGCCATCAAAGCTTTGGAGCACCTCCGTAGCGTTTGCTCGCACGTAGGTGCCATCGTACTCCCGGCGCCGGTCTCTGTGGCGGGTGTACAGAAACTGTTCGACGAGCAAGGCCGTTGCCTGGATGAAGGGATCGAAAAACGAATCCGTAGTGTGGCAACGAACCTGATTGACTACATCCGAACAAACATCTGTCCTGGAAGAAATCGCGCGACGTGGAGAAACAGAGTGGATGCGGTGTGTTTCTTAAGTCCTCCGGAAATCAATGCTGTTATGACTACCAAGCTCCCAAAACTTGAGTTGAAAGAGCTTTGAAGGGGTCGGAAACATCATATTGTTGAAACTCTCCGGTCCCCCAGCAGGAGACGTACAGGAAGCGGTCGTCCAGTGAGAGGTCAATATCCGTCACCAGAGGAGGCACGGCCTTGAATCAGGAAAGTGAAAGGGGAGTGGTTCTTCCCCCATGACGAGCATATACCCCTTCACGGTGCTTGACATCCTCAATGATTATGCTGTAAGAACATAATGTCATAACAACATTATTGTGGTATAGAAGGAGAACTGTTCCGTGCGGCTACCATTCCTGGATCGAGAAAATGAGAAAGCCCGCCTGCAGAGGGCGTTCGCCTCTAGCGAGAGTGCTTTTTGCTGTTTGTACGGGCGACGGCGTTGCGGCAAGTCGCGTCTCCTCCAGGAAACGCTCAGGCATCGAAAGTCCGTTTATTACGTCGCGGACGAACGCGAGCCGACTTTGCAGCGAGCCGCGTTGGCTGTGGCCATAGAACGGGTGCTCCCCGGTTTTGCCTCCGTTGAGTACCCTGACTGGGACAGCTTGTTTCAACGGTGGTGGAATGATGCACCTCCCGGTGTTGTACTGGCCTTGGACGAATTTCCCTACCTTGCCAAGGCAAGTGTGGAATTGCCAAGTCTCTTGCAGCGACTCGTGGATCAAAACAGGGCAAGACGCTTACATCTTGTGATCTGTGGATCCTCCCAGCGAATGATGCAGGGCCTGGTGCTCGATGCCTCTGCACCCCTATATGGAAGGGCGCAGGAGATACTACACATTCAATCTTTGGGCGCAGCATGGATTGGTAGAGCACTCAAGAAATCGAAACCGGCCGAAATGGTGGAAGCGTATTCCATCTGGGGAGGAGTGCCCCGTTACTGGGAGCTGGCAGCCGTGTACAAAAACAGTTGGCATGCGGTCGAAGAGCTGGTACTGGATCCTTTGGGGGTACTTCATCATGAACCTAGTCGGCGGCTGCTGGATGATTTGCGCGAGACAGCTCAGGCAGCATCGATCCTTTCTCTGATCGGGCAGGGCTGCCATCGCATGTCCGAGATCGCTGGGCGGCTGGGGAAGCCGGCAACGTCGCTTACCCGCCCACTATCTCGATTGTTAGAGCTGGGACTCATTCGGCGCGAACAGCCTTTCGGGGTCCCACCAAGAAGTTCAAAAAAAACTTTGTATCGCATTGATGACCCCTTCATGGCGTTCTGGTTTCGTTACGTAGAACCGAACCGCTCTCGTCTCGAGTCCGGAATGGTAAGACTGGTGAAGGAGGCCGTTCAAAAGCAGTTTGGAAGCCACAGTGGAGAGATCTGGGAGCACTTGGTCCGACGTGCCTTCGTTCACCTTAGGGTGGAGGGGATCGAATGGTTGCCGGCGCAGCGTTGGTGGGGAACTGGAGCTGAGCGTAAGCCACTTGAGGTCGATGTGGTTTCGGAATCTGAGGACAGGCGGCTCCTTCTGGTCGGAGAAGTCAAATCATTGCTGGACGTGGGAAAACTGGAAATCGCCGAGACGGAGCTTGAAGAAAAAGTGCAGCGATTGCCCTTTAAAGATGGCTATCAACAGGTCCTAACCAAAGTGTTTTGCCTCGAGGCAAAGAAGCTGAAAAGCAAGGACCGGAAATGGATCGGCGGAGACGATATTCTGCGAGTATTGAGATAAAATTTATGATCCTCCCCGAACATACGTTAAATTGACGATACGTCTTTTCGGGCTCACGATTCTCCTCATCCCACAAGCTTCGCCTTCCGGAAGCGATCGACGACTGAGCCGCGGCTGCCCCAGTTAGCGAGATAAAGGAAGGCGTCGAAGTACTGTTCTATCCATTTGTCCGGATTGCCCTTGAAGCTGCCCCAGTTGTAGACGTTGACGAAGCTGCTCGGAGTGATCTGGGCACGTGAGGAATAGGCCCTCAAGTCGCCCATCTGCTCTTGGGTCAGCGGACGGTCCAGGGCCCGGAACTCATAGTGCTGATACTCGCTCATGGATGACTCACTTCGGGCCCCTTCTGTTCTGCCCTCTCGGCCTGCCGGCGTCGCAGCTTTGCCTCGCGTTTGCGTGCCTTCTTCTTCTCATCGCGGCGGACTTTCCCTTCGATGGACAGGACGCTATCCGGTCGATTCTTGCCGAACCGCTTGGAGTAGAGGTGCTCGATGAATTGCCTGAGCGGCATCTTCCAAGCCTCCTGATCGTGGTTGTCCTTTTTGCCGAGCTTCTTCGGGTTCATCCCCAACTCGCAAGCCATCTGGACGTGGGCGTGAGACAGATGATGGCGCTTGCGCGCGTCTATCCAGGCCTGCCACTTCTGGTTCGGGTTCTTTTTCGTCTTGGCCATTCGATACACCTCAGCCGTTGCCCACCATCAGTGGATGAACTCGTCGTCCTCGTCTTTGTCCTCGTCCTCGTATTCATCGTCCGAAGACCCCTCGGCCATGGCCATCGCATCGAAAGCTGCGTCGACGATGTCCTCGTCATCTGAGTCGGTCAGGTCGACCAACACAACCCCTGCTTCGTGCGGACGGATGCTGGTCACGGCGTTGATGGCGGCCAACAGCAGGATTTGTCGATTTCCTTTGAAGTAAGGAGCGCTGCAACGTGCGACCAGGCGGAGTCGATCTCCCAATTGCCTGCAGCGCATACAGCCTGGTAGTGAATTTCCTCGTTCTCGTCTTCCAACGCCTCAAGTATCTTGTCGTCGAAGCCGCGAACCCAACGCATCCAGAATACAGCGGTCAGCTTCCAATCCTCGTCGCCACCGGAATAGGCTGCACGAATCGCATCCTGATGCCAGTTCTCCGGGGCGCGTACCGATGCCTCCAGGATTCGGCGGCGTACTTCTTTTGGGACGTCGGCATCCAGATAGAGCCTACGGAGCGACTCCTGGATCCTGTGGAACGTTTGTTCGGTGATCGGCACGTCATCGGGCTCCTCGAATCCGTCCGTATCCGCGTGTTCGAGGACAGGCCCAAGTGAAATCACTGCCTGGGCGCGCAGCTTTTTGGGTTCATCGCCGCTGCGTAGGACTGACAGTAAGACATCGACGAGCTCTTCGTTAATGACCGTGAGGTCGCCCACTAGCTCTGCGGCGAGAAGGCGGTCGGGTTCGTCGACCTAGTCATCGGAGAGAATCTCGAGAAACATCTTGCCGGCGTCTTCCGGCCAGTCCCAAGGGGGAGTGTCTTTCAAGGTCTTCAGGTCCATTTCTCCCTCGCAAGCTTAGCGGTTCATTCGTCAAATCGTTTTGACGATCCTCCCATGCTGTCCCTGTTCTCAACTCGTCGATGAGGAACCGAACTCCTTGCTTGTCCGACGGGTTGAGCCAGAGCATCCGGTCAAAGATACTCTCGGCTTCGTCAAAATGTCCCAGGCGCCAGAGGCACAGCCCATAGCCATGCATGCATCGCAGAAACGGGCGGTTGTCGATGCGCCCCCCACAGCAGCACGTCTTCGGAATCGGCACCAACAGAGAGGCTCTCCAATGCGGCATATAGGATATAGGAGTTTGCTTTTTTGAGGCTAGTGCTTCCGATGCGCTTAATCGCTGGTTGCGAACGCCACCCAAAGGCGTGCCGCCTGAAACGAGCGCGAAAGGTCCATTTATGTTTCGCGCTGGAAGACATGGTTGTCAGCGCTTTTTTTTACGATCGGTTTTCCGTCCAGGCCATCCAGAGTTTCCATCAGCCGGCGTTTACGAGCGTGCTGTTCCCTCAGATTCTGCAGGTATTGGTCCCACTGCTTCTGATTTTTCTGCCGGGCCATGACCGACCCCGCTTTATGAAGGTATTTGACCGCCTCCTGGTATGCGCTGGGCTTGACCTGGGCGATCAGCCTCTCGGCCTTTTTCTTCCAGATAGCCACCGCCCGATCCGGTGCGTGGGTTTGAACCGCAGCGGCGATCTCATCCTCGTCAACACCGTGCCACCCGAATCGCTTTTGGGGAAGCTGATCGTACCAGTGCAGCACTTGATCGGGCTTTTTTTCGAGAATGGCGATGTCAATCAGATCGTCAACCATGGGAAATCGATTACGCTGATCCGCATCAGGCCGGTCTAAGCCAGATTCCGGAAGGGGCCAGCCCTTCTGCTTCCAGGGCAGCTCACCTTTTTCCAGGTAACGCAATAGATATTCGCGCACTTTGGGCCAGGCCTTGACCTTGCCGGAGGCTTTCTTGCAGTCCGTGAAGACTTTTCGCGA
>JALLON010000215.1 GCA_027717925.1 Acidobacteria bacterium AH-259-G07
ACGCCGGATGAGATTTCCGCCTGCGAATTGCACGAGTTAGTTTGACATTTGGCATCTGTTATGTCTCGGGAAACTGGACGCAAAGTGCTACAGATTGAAGCGAAGGCGATTGCGAGTCTCATCCCCCGGCTTGCCGAAAGCTTCGATCGTGCGCTGGAATTGTTGGCGAATTGCCAAGGACGGGTGGTGGTCACGGGTATGGGGAAATCAGGTATCATTTGTCGAAAAATCGCGGCCACATTGAGCAGCACGGGCACTCCCTCTCTTTTTCTTCACCCTGCCGAAGCGATTCACGGGGATTTGGGGATGCTGACTTCCGGTGATGTGGTTCTGGCACTCTCTAACAGTGGGGAAACGGAAGAGATTGTGAAGCTGTTGGAGACGATCAAGCGTCTGGGCATCCCTTTGATCTCGATGCTGGGAGATACCGATTCGACGATCGCCCGAAGCTCGGATCTGGTGCTCGACGTAGGTGTCGACCAAGAAGCTTGTCCTTTCGGCTTGGCGCCTACCGCGTCGACGACAGCCGCTTTGGCTTTGGGCGACGCACTGGCCATCGCTCTTTGTGAGAAAAATGGATTTCGTCCGGACGATTTTGCTCGTTTGCATCCGGGGGGGGGACTGGGCAAGAGACTGGCAAAGGTAGGGGAATTAATGCATCGCGGAGACCAAATCCCCAAAGTGAGCGTGGAAGCTCGAATGGATGAGGTGATCTACGAGATGTCGCGCAAAGGGCTGGGTATTACCAGTGTGGTGGAAGACGATGATCGTTTGCTTGGAGTGATCTCCGATGGGGACTTGAGAAGATTGCTCCAAAGGGAGCGCGAAGAGGTTCTTTCCCGGACGGCGGGCCAATGTATGACAAAGCATCCCGTGACGATTAGCCAAGACGATCTGGCGACAAGCGCGCTCTACCTCATGGAGCAGAGAAAAATTACTTCTTTGATGGTCACTGATGCTTCCGCAAAAATTATCGGCGTCGTACACTTACACGATCTTTGGGGAACGGAGATGTTTTAGAATTAGTGCTGTCATCAGATAGCCAGGGCCGCCTCTTCTTCCGCCGGCCTTGACAGTAACAGTTCGGTATTTAATAAAGATCAATATCACGTATTCAATGGACGCCGAAGAGTAAAGGCTTCGCGGGACTCCTAACCGACTTTTGACAGGCGTGGCTTTCAGCCCGGAAAGCCTGGCTCCCTTCGTGTAGCCCCATGAGTAGATTAGCTCTATCTATATGGTCTGAATTTTCTTAGCCCACTTCTTACTCCGGTTTGACCGTAACAGTCCGTTCGTCACTGGAGACGAGAAGATGGGCACTTGTCGAGAAGTGGCCGGCCGCCAGCACAACTCCAATCAAAAGCCTGACTCTCCTTATGCTAAACGGTAGAGCAATCTGATGTGAATTTTTTGGTGTTCAAAAATCAAAGGAGTGGTTGAATTTGACCAGGAGGACCCGGTCGATCAGTCCCCCGGGACCATCAGCGAAATCGCGGTTCTCGTTGTAGACGATGAACAGGTCATCGCCCGGGCGATAAATGTAGTTCAATCGAAAGTTAAACAAGAATCCGCGTGACACATTGTTGTACTGGACTGTGGCGCTCGTAAGCAGCTTATTGGTGAAATTGTAGTTGAATCTGGAATTTACCACCTGGGCTAGAAAGGATCCCGCGGCTAAAGTCACCTTGTTGTAGTTGTGATTGACTTGAACCGAAAAATTTTCGTTGAATTTCACCAGGGGACCAAGCGAAGCCGACAGGATCCGCCCGTCGAAGAATCCTCCAGTGGATACACGAAAGATTCCGCTGACACGTCGTCCTGAATAAGTTCTGGCAAAAACGATAAGGTCTGTGTAATCGTAGCTCCCTTTCGGAATCGTCACCCGCGGGTGAATAGAAAATGGTTCGGTGAGGAACTCATATCTCTTTTCAGCGCCGATCCCCATGAAATCACCGCTTTCGAGAATAACACCGGCAAAAACATCATTTTCCCGACTCTCTAGGAAGCCTTGTTGCCTAGTGAAGAACTGATGCTCGGTAGAAAAGAAAAATTGGCGAATGAAAGAAATCTTCGGTCGTGGTCTCCAGGAAATCCTTCCCCGATGTTTGATCAAGTCCTTGCGAAGAACAAACCCAATTTCAGGGTTGAAGTTTTCGTCAATGCGTGTGCGCTCCAGGTTGACATTCAGTTCGTCGCTTTGCCATTCGAGCGCTCCCTGATAAGCCAAGGCATCCCCGCCCCCACTTAGGCCGGAGGTTTGTGACTTGGCAAGGAATCCTCTGAGTGTCATTTTGTCAAACAGCACAAAATTGGCGTCGGCACCAACCACCCGGTTGAAATGGTCGTCTTTGCCGACGACCTTGTTTGTAAAAATCCCGCCTACATAAGAGCGCTGCAGTAGTTTTTTCTTGACACGGAAGACCCCAAAATTGCTCCCAGGAATGGATTCTCGTTCTCGGGTCTGCATGTCCAGGATGCCGAATTGGAAGCCCCGCGTATCGCCGGTCACTTTAGCTCCCACTAGAATGGGGATAGCATTTCCATCTGGACTAAGCCCGATCCTGCGGCTGAAAAAGACCAGCAATTCAGGAGGACTGAAGCCAAAGAAGCGACGTTGGGTTCCGAATTCAAATATGCCGGCTCCTTCCAGGAAGAATTCGCGTTTTTCAGGAAAGAAGAGCCTGAAGCGGGTCAAGTTAAAGCGGGATTCATCCACCTCCGTCTGAGCGAAGTCGGGATTCACGGTGAAGTCGGCTGTGACAGAGGAAGTGAGGGAGATCTTCAGATCTTCTATTCCCACCTGCGACTCGTTTTCGTAATCCGATCCGGACTCGCCGGGGCGCTGGGTGAAGCCGCCTATTACAAAGGGCTTGACCCGGAGTCGAAGCCCGGTTTTTAGTTCTTGTAGCT
The DNA here is from genome assembly GCA_027717925.1 of Acidobacteria bacterium AH-259-G07. Lineage (GTDB taxonomy): Bacteria > Acidobacteriota > UBA6911 > RPQK01 > JADFOI01 > JALLOL01. Next base: position 2,911 of record JALLON010000215.1, read on the forward strand.
GGATGAGGTGGCCCGCTTGAGAAACATGCCAGAACTCGTAGTCGCGAGTCCAACCGGCCCAGTAAGTCTCCTCATTTTTGCGGCGGATAATCCGCTCAAAATTCAAACCCCAGGTCTGGACCTCGGCTTTGGGACTGCGCAGACTCTTAAAGGGAATCTCGATCTCAACGCTCCAGCTGTCACCATTGATTTGGGCCTCTGAGCGCCACTTCTCGTCCCATTGAGCATTCACATTCCTTTTCTCATCGGTGATCAAGGCATCATATCGGGTCCCCACAGGATTGGTTCGAAATAGGTAGGCGTTGCGATGGTCGTGAAACGTGTCGAGCACGATGCTGATGCTGTCATCATTGTCCAGTGGATCATCGCGGCGAAGTTCCGTCGCTTGAATCATCTGGGGCTGAGAATCGAAGCAGACGATACCAAAATAGATGGCTTTGTCGGTATAGAGAATGCGAACTTCAGTCGGCTCGGTGGCGGCTTCTCCCACGTGGGGGTCCCGCTGCAGAAAATTATCGGCCACCGGGGCCCTCTGCCAGACAGGCTCATCCAGTATGCCGTCCGGCCGTGGAGCTTCATCCTCTGAGATCCTTAAGGCTTGAACCTGCGGAGGCTCAAGCGAATCCGCGGGCTCAGCCACCCCATATGGCGGCAAAGCTGCTGTCAAACCGGCAATCACGAGAAGCTTCTGCAAAACATTGCGCCGCAGCATTAGCACTATTATAGGCTCAGGTTGGAGCGGTGAGCTTTGGTGACGATCCATTACGTCAAAACCCATGCCGATTTCAAGTAAGTTAGCAAAAGCGGTTTGCAAAGTGGGTTGTCAGCCTATGGCTGTATTATCTCTAAGCTCACCTTGTGGGAGGAGACGAAAATATGCGTGAACTAAAACTGCCATTGCTACTTAGCAGTCTAACGTGTTTGTTAGCAGCTGGGGGTTGTGTAAATCGACCTCCGGTGCTGAATTGCGTTGTGCACCCGCAGACCATTACCGAGGGCGATTCGACGACGGTGCAGACCAATGCCACCGATCCTAATGATGATCCACTCTCCTTTGCGTGGAGCGCCACCAGCGGAAGGGTCACTCCTCAAAATGGCTCCGCCGTTTACGATTCGACCGGACTCGCGCGTGGAAGGTACACCATTAAGGCCGAGGTGCGTGATAAGAAGCACACGGTGAGTTGTTCAGTATTTTTGAACGTCCATAAGAATAAGCAGGCTCCTACCATTGCTTGTGATCCTTCCAATGTAAGGGTCACTGAAGGCCGGTCGAGGACGCTGCAGGTTCGTGCTTCCGATCCGAACAATGATGCTCTGACCTATGCTTGGTCGATAGATGGTCAAGCAGTGGAGAACAACCAACCATCCTTCCAGTTTGGAACGACAGGGCACTCCATTGGATCTCATGCAGCCAGAGTAACGGTGACGGATGTCGACGGGATGTCTGCCAATTGCAGCTTCAACGTCACCATTGACCGAAAGCCCAACCGGAATCCAACTGTGAGGCTAACACTCAAAAAGAGTGAAGTTTATGCAGGCGAAACGGTGAGTGCAAGCGCCCAGGGAAGTGATCCGGACGGTGACCCTCTGAGCTACTCCTGGAGTTTAGACGGTCAGCGTCGTCCCGAGACGTCGTCTCAGGTGCAGATTAATACAAGTGGACTGGCGGGCGGCAGGTACAGTGTCGCCGTCGCTGTTCGTGATGATCGCGATGGCACCGCCAGCGACACGAAGTCGGTCTCGGTGCGTGAGAAGATTGTCGTTCAGATAGACAAAATCCGACCCGACAACCCGGCTGAAGCTAAGCTGGATGTGATCGTCCTGAAGATGCAGCAAAATCCTCAACTGAGAGCGACGGTCAGCGGGCACGCAGATTATCGGGGCAGTGAGCGGGCGAACGAACGCGTTGGCCAACTTCGGGCCAACGCGGTGAAGCA
>JALLON010000216.1 GCA_027717925.1 Acidobacteria bacterium AH-259-G07
CCCCTTCGGTGCAGGAATGGCTGCCAGAAAAGCATCTGGCCCGCTTCGTCGTAGAGATTGTGAGTAAGCTGGATGTGAGGAAACTGGAGGATTGCTATACGAAGCGGGGATCGGAAGGATATCATCCAGCGGCGATGCTGGGCTTGCTGTTTTATGGATATGCAACGGGTGTCTTTTCGAGCCGCAAGCTGGAGCAGGCCACCTACGATTCGGTGGCTTTTCGCTACATAGCGGGCAACACGCATCCGGATCATGACACGATTGCCAATTTCCGCAAGCGGTTTTTGGAAGAACTTAAACCGCTGTTTGTGGAGATTTTACTGTTGGCGCAGGCCATGGGTTTTCTGAAGCTGGGGCGAGTGACGCTGGACGGGACGAAAGTGAAGGCCAACGCCTCCAAGCACAGCGCCTTAAGCTGGGGGCATATCCGGAAGTTGGAACAGCAACTGCGTGAGGAAGTCGAGGAGCTGATGCGCATGGCCGAGGAGGCCGATAACGGGGAAGAGGCAGAGAGGTTGGATATTCCGGCCGAGTTGGCACGAAGGGAGGATCGGCTCAAAGCGCTGGAAGAAGCCAAAGCGAAGCTGGCCGAGCGAGCGGCCGAGCGCCAGAAAGCGGAACAGGTGGAGTATGAAGAAAAGATGGCTCGCTGGGAGGCGAAAAGGAAAGGAAGCGGCAAGAAGCCGCCCGGTAGTAAGCCGAAAGCGCCAGCAGCAGGCGTTCGGGATAAAGATCAGATCAACCTGACGGATGAAGAATCCCGGATCATGCCGGTATCGGGCGGGGGGTTCGAGCAGTCCTATAACGCCCAGGCGGTGGTGGATAACGAAAGTCTTTTAATCGTAGCCGCTCATGTGAGCCAAAAGGCCAATGACAAAAAGGAACTCGAACCGGCCCTAGAGGCCCTGGCAGAGCTGCCGGAGCCATTGGGACGGGCCCAAGAGTTTTTGGCCGACAACGGATACTTTAGTGAGCCCAACGTTGAGAGTTGTGTCGAGCAGAAAATGACCCCCTACATTGCCGTCGGGCGAGAAAGTCACTATCTGCCGATAAAAGAACTTTCTTCCAGCCCGGATCTGCCTCGAGAAGATGCTGGTGAAGTGGAAAAGATGAAACACCGGCTGAAGACGTGGGAGGGTCGCGCGATATATGCAGAGCGCAAATGTACGCCGGAACCTGTGTTTGGGATCATCAAATCGGTGCTGGGATTTCGGCAGTTTTCGCTGAGAGGACACAATGCGGTGGACGCCGAATGGGATCTTGTCAGCATCGCCTGGAATCTGAAGCGAATGCACACACTGTGGTGGCGCCAACAACAGATAGTCCGGGTCTGCTGACCCCTATTAAGGCCAAACTTGCCCGGTGCCAGGCGCCGCCAATCCGAGATACGCAGTAATTAACCTACTTTCTTTGGCCGGGAGTTAAGATCAATGCCTGGGAAACTCAAAATTCCAAACTCAAGTCCGACAGGCTGCTAGGGCTAGCCAAGCAGCTGCAGCTCTTTGAGATGATCGATCGTCTCTTGAGAAATGAAGTTATCGTAGGTTTTCAGTTCCTTCTCGGTGGGCGTGCGTTTCCTCATCTCATCCCAGCACATGGGGGAAACAAAGATGAGATCTGCTTCCTGAATGATCTTTTCTACCAAATCTTCTCTGTGGATCGGTGCAATCCAAAACTTCTTCTCCGTTGAAGGATAATAGATATTCATGAAGATCTCCCAGGAAGCATGCATTGTGTGCTCATCCTGGATAACGATGGCGACGTTTCGATCACGAGCCGCGCTCAAGATCTCTGTGTAAATCTGATGACTGGGCTTTATTTCCACGACCGTCTTTCCATAGCGCTCTGCCACCTCATTCACCTCTTCCATGTGCCAGCTGGTAGTCAGCAGATAATCGCTATTCTTCAACAACCCGGCCGCGCCATTGCCTTGGATCTGGCTCAACGAAACCGGTGAAACATCGGCACCGAGACGAAGTTTTAGCTCACGTGAAAAAATAAAGGCCTCTTCTTCGTGGTCGATGACCGCAAGATGAAGTTTTCTGAGGTTGGCTCCGGACGAATAGCCTTCCAAAAGCCGGACGAATTTCTGAGGGGACAGTCCAAGGTTCTCGGCCTTTTGGGAGACTTCTCCCAGCAATTTGTAAATGGCCCGCCGACGCATCTGTTCGTAAGTGTTTTTTCCACTTCGCTTTTGGAGAAAAGCTCCGCTTCCCTTGACAATTTCGATGTATTTTTCGTGAGCCAGGCGAAGATAGACCTTGCGAATGGTCTTGTAATTCACATCCAGGTCTTCGGCCAGTTCTCGAATGGAAGGCAAACGATCTCCTTCTTCGATCTTGCCACAGTATATGGCCGAAACGAGTTGTCCCTTAATTTGATCGTAAAAATTCAACCCAACCTTTTTATCAAGATTAAACTTGATCATGGCAGCACCAGCAGCAATCCAATAAGGGCTCGGTTAACACAATCCCGACATTAGCGTAGCACAAAAGATTCTCTAGTGACCTGTTCCATTCCATACGTATAAGGCCTGAGCGCCTCAGGAATAATCACGCTTCCATCCGCTTGCTGAAAATTCTCGACAATGGCCACCCAGGTTCTTCCCACGGCCAATCCCGAACCGTTAAGGGTGTGGACGAATCGGGTCCGCTTGCCCGCGCTGGGTTTATAGCGGATGTTGGCCCGTCGGGCCTGAAAGTCCTCGAAATTACTGCAGGAGGAAAGCTCCCGATAGGTGTTCTGACTGGGTATCCAGGCTTCCAGGTCATAAGTTTTGGCTGAACTGAAACTCATGTCGCCCGTAGACAGAGTAACCACACGATAGGGAATTTCAAGACGGCGCAAGATTTCTTCCGCATGAGATGTAAGCTCTCCCAGCTGTTTATAGGAATCCTCAGGCTTACAAAACGTTACCAACTCGACCTTATTAAACTGATGCTGCCGAATCAATCCTCTGGTATCTTTTCCATGAGAGCCTGCTTCACTACGGAAGCAGGGCGTATTGGCCACGAAATTAATGGGCAGATCTTCCTCGGATAGAATTTCACCGGCAAAAACATTGGTTACAGGAACCTCGGCGGTTGGGACCAGGAAATAATCAGTCCCATCGACATGAAACAGATCGGCTTCGAATTTCGGAAGATTTCCGGTGCCAAAAAAGCTAGCTCGGTTTGCCATAAAAGGAGGAAGGATCTCCAAGTAACCGTGCTCACGGATGTGTATGTCCAGCATAAAACTGATAAGAGCTCGTTCCAGTAGTGCTCCCGCGCCATAATAGTTGGTAAATCGAGCACCCGCGACTTTACTGGCGCGCTCTAGATCAAGAATTCCCAGATTCACACCGAGATCAACATGGTCCCTGACCGGAAAATCAAAATGAGGTGGCGCGCCCACTTCCCTGGTTACCGTATTAAAAGATTCATCCAAACCTACCGGTACGCTCTCATGGGGGAGGTTGGGAATGACCGCTAGAAACTCATTTATGTGTCCCTCAAGTTTTTTGAGCTGATCATCCAGTTCTTTGATGCGAGCCGATACCTGCTTCATTTGCTCAATTTTCTGGCTGGCATCTTCCCCCTTTTTTTTCAGCTCTGCAATCTCGTCGCTGGTTCGATTACGCAGGGCTCGGAGTTCTTCCCATTTCCCGCGAACCGAGCGCTCTTCTTGATCCAGCCTTAAGAATTCTTCCCGATCCAGCTCAAAGCTCTTTGTCTTGAGCCGCTCTTGGACAAAGGAAAGATTTTCCCGGATGAAGGTTCTGTCCAACATTTCGTTTCACAGTTTCAAGCTTCTCAAATAATCGCGGAATTCCTCTTGCAAGTCCTCGCGCCGCAAAGCAAATTCGACCGTGGCAATCAGATACTCAAGCTTGTTTCCCACATCATAGCGGGTGCCCTCAAAACGATAAGCGTACACTGGCTCCAACTCCATTAGTCCTCGGAGACCGTCCGTGAGCTGAATCTCTCCTCCGGCGCCCGGTGTTGTTTTCTTTAAGGCCTGAAAAACTCCCGGCATAAGAATGTACCGGCCGATGATGGCCAGATTGGAAGGAGCCTCTTCCCGAGGGGGCTTTTCCACCATATCTCTGATCCTAAGGAGGCGGGGGTCTTTGCTCTCCACCGGTTCCACCGCCACCAATCCAAAGCGCGAAACGCTCTCCCAGGGGACTTCTTCTACAGCCACGACGCTGGCCTGGTAACGATCATAGACTGTGAGCAACTGCTTCATGCAGGGTACTTTATGGACAACGATGTCGTCACCCAAGAAGACGCCGAAAGGTTCATCTCCAGTGAACGCCTCGGTGATTTGCACGGCGTGCCCAAGCCCCAGTGGCTTCTTTTGACGGATCGAGGAGACCGCGATCATCTCTGAGATGTTTCGGACAATTCTCAGAAGATCCTCTTTTCCCTGTTCTTTAAGCCGGTGTTCCAGCCTGTAGTCATAATCGAAGTGGTCCTCGATCTCATTTTTGCCTTGACCAGTCACAAAAATAATATCTTCAAATCCGGACTGCACCGCCTCCTCTACGACATACTGGATGGTCGGCTTGTCCACTATGGGTAGCATTTCCTTGGGTATTGCTTTCGTGGCCGGAAGAAATCGAGTCCCCATTCCAGCTGCAGGAATCACCGCCTTGCGCACACGTTCCATTGAGCTCTCCTTCGCCTTTCTGTTTGAATTAGGAGGATGATAGCACGCCAAAGAAAGACGAGAAAGCCACCAGGGATGCCACCTTCTGCCCGCGAATCACGCGAACGGGCGCGAATCAAGTAGGCCTAAATGAGTCGACGGACGGCTATTTGGACACTCAAATAAGTGGGGAGGCCCACTTGATTCGC
>JALLON010000217.1 GCA_027717925.1 Acidobacteria bacterium AH-259-G07
GGACGAGATTTTTCGGGGGGGGACAACCCTCTTGCTCGGCCCAAACCGCTCAAAAAATACTCTGTTGACCTACTTTCCCCTCCCAGATAGACTAGCCTCCAGAAAGCAACTTCTTATTTACTCGTCAGGTGACAAAATCGAGATAGTTCTGGCGGTGCATCACCTCGAAGGTGCTTCCGGGATAGGCGCTCAAGAATTCCTCGGGTTTTTTGACCGTCCGTTTTGAATACTTTAGCTCGAAGCCGGCGAGCTTGCCGTCGGCTTCTTCGACGAGATCTATCTCCTTCTGGTCGTAAGTTCTCCAGAAGTAGAAGTTCTTGAAACTCCGCTCATAGTGGCTCTTCTTCAGCCTTTCCATGACGACAAAGTTCTCCCAGAGCGCGCCGACGTCGTCGCGAAGATCGAGGGAGTTGAAATTCGAGATGACGGCGTTGCGAATGCCGTTGTCGAAGAAGAAGTAACGGCGGCTCTTGGAAATCTCCTTGCGTAGGTTGCGGCTGAAACCCGAGAGCGTCACGATCACGAAGCTCTTTTCCAGCAAATCGAGGTAACGTGCCACGGTCTTGGCGTCGATACCGAGGTTCGAGGCCAGCTCGCTCAGCGAGACGTCTCTGCCGATTTGGAAGGCCAGGAGCTTGAGGAGATCCAGCAGATGGCGCGGGTTCTTGACGCGTTCGAGCTCCAGAATATCCTTGAGAAGATACAACCCGACGAGCTCGTGAAGGCATTCTTTTTTGGCTGCCTTGCTCGTGGAGGTCAGCACTTCGGGATACGAACCGTAGAGGAGAAATCCGTCCAGTGATGATCGTAGATCGAACTTTTCGCTTTCTGCCAGGAGCTCCATCTGGGCGAGGGGATAGAGGATTCGGGTGGTCTTTCTTCCCGTCAACGGCTCACCGATCTTGCCCGAGAGGTCGAACGACGCCGAGCCGGTCGCAATGATTCGAATGCCGTCGACGTGATCTACCAGCATCTTAAGACCCAGGCCGACATCGGGTACGCGCTGGGCTTCGTCGATGATCAGAAGTTGCTGACCTTCTGCGAACTCTTGGAGCGCCTTCAAATCTCGAGAGCCAAGAAGATTCTGGACACGCAGGTCTTCGCCCGTATGAAAGCGATACTTGAAGCTTGTCCGCCTAAGGTACTCCCGAACCAGCGTGGTCTTGCCGATCTGTCGAGGGCCGTAGATAACCAGAACCTTGTTCGGTTGCAGGAGGTTATCGAAGATACTCAGGTAAAATCGGTGTAACATACGAAGAGTATATCCTTAAATTAGCTATAATTCCAGGATATTAAGTACTTGTATTAATAAAAATACCAGGAGTTGTACCCTTGTCCTCCCGAAAAATGTCGTCCACCTTGTACAGCAACCATTTACAGAATCCTTGAGTAAGTTCTCATAGCCCCATATCCTTCGGTTCAGTCGCTTAACTGAATGTCTGCAAAATCCTCTAAAATCCTCCTAGCTAGGGGCACTGTCAAGTTAAGTTAACGGAACCACGCCGAGATTCTCCCCAAAATGACGGGAGTTCCGCAATTTCTCGGCATTGGCTGTCTGCTGGTCTAGTTCACGACAAAAATCGCTGGACCAGCACACCGCTTCGCGGTGAAGCGTTTGCTGACTTGGTACCAAGCCGGTGTGGACGTCCAGGCCATGCTTCCCGCTCTGGCCACCTACCTGGGGCATGTTCAACGCCGTGCCCCTGTAGCCGGGTTTTCTTCAATCAGTTACTTGACCCTTTGTCTTCTTCAAGCTGGGCCGGTTCCTCTTCAGAGTAGGTTTTTCCTTTCCCTTGCGACCGGTGTTCGTCTTTCTCTTCAAGGTTGGCCTCTTTGCATCTGCCTGTCCCTGAGAACCCGATCTTTCTCTCTGATTGGCGATCTCGACTAACCGGGCCTTGACCCGTTCAAACTCAGAACCGTTTACAACGTATTCTTCCTTTGGAGGAAGGAGTGAAATCTCCTCCTGGACCTCTTCGATCCGACTCTCCGTGGTAGGGTGAGTTCGCCAGAAACTTGTAAATTTCCCTGGCTTGTCTTTCTCCTTAGCCTGGAGCTTTTCAAAGAACGTGATGAACCCTTGAGGATCGTACCCTGTGTTCCACAGATACTGTGTCCCCAATTGGTCAGCCTCTGCCTCCGATTTTCGGGTAATTCCCAGAACCGCCAGATTCAAGCCCAGCCCCAAGCCATTTTGAATTCCGTACCCAGCCAAGCCTCCTCCCACGAAAAGAGCGGGAATGGCCGCGAATTGCAGCAGCTGACCTTTCGACATCCTCTCGGTGGCATGCCGGGCCGCCACGTGAGCAATTTCATGAGCCAATACTCCGGCCAATTCAGCTTCGTTTTCAGCTGCGACAATCAGACCCTTATTGACATACAGATAACCACCGGGCAAAGCAAATGCGTTCACTTCGTCGGTGTCAATCACCTTGATGACGAAGGGAACTTTGGAGTCGGAGTGCTTGACAATTTTCTGCCCCAATCGATCAATGTACTCGAGCACCACCGGGTCTTCCACCAAACGCGCTGTTTCCTCAAAGAACTGAGCAAACTGGCCACCTAGTTGAATCTCCTTTTCGAGAGAGACGAAATTTGGAAAAAGGCCGGCGATCCTTCCATTGATCTTCCGATTCCCTATATTCTCCACGTCCTTGTGCTTCCGACCGGCTGAAACCCCGGCAGGGAGCATCAGGAGCATGACCATTAGAAACGAAATAATACGTGAGATTCTTCTCATTTGATTTTCTCCTATCTCGATTAATTTCAGCCTCATCACGAGATCCAAGACTTGTGCTGATCAGTTACGGCCGTCGACCATCCAACGACTTTGCGTTAGCAGCGGATTTGCCTCTACTGGGAGGCTTGATCCTTTGCGGCCTCTTGAGTGAGTGCGGCAAAAGCCCAAATTCTTACAACCTAATTTAGGAGGGGTGGGGAGCCATAATTGCAGTTGCCATTCAGACCCAGTTGCTCCCGTGAGCTAGATGGACTTTGGCGATTCGATTTAATCGGTGCCCTTCTGGCTGGCTCAGGAGTTGGCGGACTTGCTGGGGGCGGAATATCCGTTCTTAGCGCGCACATGTAGTTTCGGCAAGCCCTCAGGAGGTTCCAGGCGGACCTTGATCTTCCGCCATTCCCCGTTGAAGTTCCGGTCCGTGGGTATGTAACCCACGACATACTGATTGCGTAGCTCCGCGTGAATCAAATCAACGAAATAGTCCAACTGATTGAAATTGTGCGGAAAAAAAGCACGGCCGCCAGTCAGCTGGCCAAGTTCCGCGATGATCCATCGGCCGTATGCCAACTCGCCACGATGCCCAATAACATAGATTTGCACATCCGACTCTTTGGCAAATTCCTTCACTTCGGTGAAAGAGTAGCGGCTGCTGTTGTCCTCCCCGTCCGTAATGATGATCAGGGCCTTCTTGGGGTGCCGTGCCTGGCGCATCTTTTCCAGGCCCACATAGACGGCGTCGTATAAAGCCGTCCGGCCTTTGGGACGGGAGATCGAAACCTGATTTTGAATGTTTTTGGAGCGCGAGGTGAAGTCCTGCACCACGGTTGTTTGGTTGTTGAACATTATCAAGAAGTACTCATCACCCGGATTGCCACGTTCCAGGAATCGGACCACCGAATTGCGGGCGCTCTGGATATTGATCTCCATCGAACCGCTGACATCCAAGATAAATCCAACGTTGATGGGAGACTTGTCGTTGGAAAAATGGGTGATGGTCTGCTCGACCTTGTTCTCAAAGATCTTGAAGTGTTCCTTTTCCAGACCGACCACCGAGCGGTTTAGAGGGTCTGTTACCGTCACCCGAACTGAGACCATGTCCACACCCACCCTAAAACGTGGCGCAAGGCGTTTTTGACCCGCAGCGCTGTCAACGCCCAGGAGAACAAAGAGAAAAAAAAGGTTGAAGACAACAGACCTCATGGTTTTACCACCGTTCTAAAAATTTCTCGGGCTCCTCCACTACCACACGCGGGAGTCTGTTCGATTGCAAGTCCAAGTGCTTCCAGCCTATCCAGATTTTAGTTCTTCGCTAAGCTTCTTCGACATCTTCCGCACCTGGTATAGATAAATCATCATGTTTTCACCCTTGAGGTTTTCAACGTTAACCTCGTGGGTAGGCACGAAAAAGTAGTCGTTAATTCGCTGCTCTGCTTTTGCAATCTGTTCCTCAATGAACCTGATTTCACTCTGGAATCCGGAGGTGTTTGCATCGCCCTTGATCTGAGGCGTGAAGTGACTCTTGTTATCCAAATCCATCAAAATAAAGGACAACATTTTGCGGAGATCTTCCGCTTGATCCGCCACCGCCTTGAGCGAATCTTTCCATCGTAGCTGCGCCTTTCGTCTACCCTCATGGTTGGGGGCCAAACTGAGCGCCTCCTCCCGAGCCCGCTGAACCTCGCTAAAGTGCGTTTTAAGTGCGCCGAGCTTTTTGCTCATTCCTGCCAGAAAATCGTCGATAAGCCAGTCAGCATGTCGCTCGATAAAGCGGGTGTTTCCCGAGTAATACCTCCTTCCGTACCTATCTGTGTGAGATGTCGCCTCGAGACATCGTTGTAGAAAATAGTTCCTCAGGATTGGGTTTTGGCGGCCAAATTCGAAGGTGTCGGGGAACACGAACCCAGAAAAGAGCCCCCCCACGACCAAAACTAAGAGCTTAGACGGTAGCGTATACCTGTAGTTCATTCTGTCTCCCCTTTTGTTAATCTTTCAGATTCCATACCGCACCGCGCATCACACTTGCATGCCGACCATCTAGCTTTTAACCCGCATTTCTCACAGCGACTTGTGACGAAGCGGCGGAAGCGCCGAGCT
>JALLON010000218.1 GCA_027717925.1 Acidobacteria bacterium AH-259-G07
AAAGAGCAATCGGTAAAAATCGATGTCACGAATCTGCCGAGTCTGGCGGATTCTTCGACGCGCTTGCAGCATCTCCGTCAGCCGGCCAAACCCATGGTTGTAAGCCCGTCCAAGAGCACGGAATAGTTGGGCAAGGGATGCTTTCTGACGAAAGTTTCCAGCGGCTCCACGCCTGAGCAGTGCAGCAAAAAGATTCCACAGCCATCGATTCAATGTGAACAAGGGACTGATTATCAATAGGGGCAAGGGAAAATTCTTCACTGCCAGCCAGAAACGGTTGCGCTCCACCCAATAGATCTTCTGGGCGGAGAAGCGACCGGCAGTGGAAGAATGACGATGATACACGAGCGCATCAGGAACGTACAGGCACTTCCACCCCATCCAACGAGCCCGAATGCCGAGATCTGCGTCGTCGCCGTAGGCAAAAAAGCGCTCGTCGAAATCTCCAACCTCCTCCAGCATGCGCTTCCGGTAGAGCGCCGCACACCCATCCGGGAAAAGGGCTTCCTCTAAACACTCGTATTGTCCGGTGTCCTTTTGGCCGGTCCCCCGGCCGCGATTCTGTCCGTCGAGATACATCAGATGCCCCACCTTGTCGATGATATCCGTTTGAAAAAAAAGGATTTTTGATGCACACATCCCCATCCGTGGCCCCGAAGATCGCATGACCTCCACAAGTCTCTCAATCCAATGTTCATCGGCAACCGCGTCGTTATTCAAAAGAGCAACAAGCTCGCCCTTCGCTTCTCGGATGGCAATGTTGTTGCCGCCGGCAAAGCCAAGATTTCGATCGAGTGCAAAAAGTTGGATACGCTCATCCGAAAACGATTCTACGACCGCCCGGCTGTCGTCCCAGGACCCATTGTCCACAACCAGAATCTCGATGGGAGTATAGGTTTGTCTATACAGCGAGGCCAGGCATTCGCGAAGCAGTCCGGCGCGATTCCGGTTAACGACAATGACGGAAACGAGAGGATTCATTATTTTTAGTTTCAGGTTTCAGGGGCGGCCAATACTGAAATAAAGGAACCCCAGCTCTTTCATCTCCTGCGGATCGTATTGATTTCTCCCGTCGAAAATGACGGGATATTTCAACAACTTTTTCATCTTTTGGAAATCGGGATTTCGAAATTCATTCCACTCCGTCACCAGGATCAAAGCATCCGCATCTCTTAGGGCTTCATAATTGTTCTTGGCATAGCGGATTTTCTTACCGAAGATTTTGCCAGCTTCTTTCATCGCTTCTGGATCATAGGCCTGAATCTTGCCACCCAGCTTGAGCAACTGCTCGATAATGACACGCGAAGGAGCTTCTCGCAGGTCGTCCGTCTGAGGCTTAAAAGAAAGACCCCATAGGGCAAAGGTTTTTCCCTTCACTGGACTACGATCACCGGCGAGCTTCGAGGAGTAGAACTTCAAGATCCTGTTGATGATCACCTCCTTCTGAAGCTCATTGACTTCTTCCACCGCTTTTATCAGTTTCAATGGGTAATCATTCTCACGGGCCACATTGATTAAGGCCTTGATATCTTTTGGAAAACAGGATCCGCCATAACCCAATCCGGGGAAAAGAAAAGAAGAGCCAATTCGCCGATCCGAGCCCAGCCCCTGCCTCACCCAATGAACGTCCGCGCCCAGGTGGTCACAGAGATTGGCAATCTCATTCATAAAGGAGATGCGACTGGCCAACATCGCATTGGCAGCATATTTGGTCATCTCAGCGCTACGTGTGTCCATCACTAAAATCCGTGCGCCGGTTCGAGTAAAGGGGGCATATAACTCTTTCATGATTTCCACTGCACGGACCTCTTCGGCCCCGACAACGACGCGGTCGGGTTTCATAAAGTCTTCAACTGCCGCTCCCTCTTTCAGAAACTCCGGGTTTGAAATGACATCAAACTGAAACCGGGTCAAAGAGGAAATTTCCTGGCGCATTTTCTCCGCTGTGCCCACCGGCACAGTACTCTTATTGACAATGATCTTGTATCCATCCATGGCCTTAGCAATGGATTGTGCTACTTCCAAAACGGAGCTAAGGTCTGAAGAGCCGCTCTCACCTGCAGGAGTTCCAACGGCGATAAAGATGATCAGGGAGTTGTTCACCGCCCCAGGAAGGTCCATTGTAAAACGAAGGCGCTCTTCCTGCAGGTTTCGCCGCATCAATTCTTGCAAACCCGGTTCATAGATCGGGACCTTCCCCCTTTGCAGCAGGGCAATCTTCTTTTCATCGACATCCATACAGATCACATCATTACCGGTTTCAGCAAAGCAAGTTCCCGCCACCAATCCGACGTACCCGGTTCCAATGACACAAATCTTCATAAGTCCAAAGGGGCCGTGTCTTTAAAAGACACGGCCCCTCCTAATCCAGGGTAGCATAGACTGTCACCGTCGCACCTCGGCCCAGGGCCGCCTCCATCAAAGCAAAGGGCTGGGCCAGAACGAATAGGGCGAGGTAGAGGCTCTCCTTGAGGACCAATCCTAAAGAATGCGACTTCCCTTTTTTTTTCAGTAACTCGACACGCCGGGACATGGGGTCCAGAGCGGGAAAAAGACTAGAGGCCAGAGCGGCCCCATTGTCCCGCAGTGAAAAATGGCGCACCCGTTGGATTCGATACCCGGTTCGTCCGAGTAGGTGCAAGAGCGAGAAAGTACTGTAATTATAAACATGCCTGGGGCAATCCAGACCATACCAGCGAGACCCGAAGATCTTGGCTTGCAAGCTTTGAACATTGGGCACCTGGACGACAAGTTTCCCTGGTTTGCGAAGGAGCTTCTGAATATTTTTGAGGTATCGAAACGGATTCGTGATGTGCTCGAGAGAGTGAAAAAGCGTCAGGATATCAAACTTTTCACCCGGCACGATCAAGTCCTGTTCCAGGCCCTGGAAGATCCGTCCTGGCGCGTTGCGCTCCCCAATTCGCGCTGCCTTCTCGGACTGCTCAAGTCCATAGGCATCAAATCCCGCGTGCAGGGCCAGCTTCACAAAGGTCCCACCACCGCAGCCGATGTCAAGCAGACGACCTCGCCCATCGGGAAAAAGTGAGAGCAGGAATCGTAAATGATCGTGTCGAATCATCCACTCGCGATATGCTCGTTCAAGAGACGAAAGCCTTCCCGACTCCTGCCACCAATATCCACCAGGATAAAATTCGCTCAGGCGATCATGGATCTCTTCCTCGTTTTGGAAAAGGAGGCCGCAGCTGCTGCAGTGGTAAAGCAAGAACTCATCAGTGGAGACGCCAAAGAATCGGTCTGACATCCGGTAGCGAAGTCGCGCGTTCGGATACTCGCAAACTGGACACTTCATGGTTCAGCAGCCAGGAGCCAGGATTTGTGGCTCCTGACCCCTGCCTCCTCTAAAATCATCCCCCAAATCTTTTTCTAAAAAGAAAAATCAGATTGTTCCACCCATCTGTCCAGGGCTTCAATTTTTTTTCTCCCGCTCGGTTGGAGAAATTGATGGGAATCTCCTTAAGACCAATCTCAGGATTTCGCAGCGCCTCGATTTTGATCTCTTCCGAGAAGGCCATACCGTCACTTCGCAGATCCATTTTCTTGAGCGCATCTTTGTAAAAGATCCACATACCGGATTGGGAGTCGCGAATCCAGCAAAAGTAAAGGAGAGACATCACCCAGCTGAGTATTTTGTTTCCCACTAGATTCTTGAAGGCCATTGATTCCGGATTTTGAATGGGGAAACGAGAGGCGGAGACAAAGCCAACCTTTGAATTCAAAAGCGCCTCCAGCAAATAGGAAAGCGCATCAACCGGATAAGAATGATCCCCGTCAAGCGTCACGATAATATCTCCCTGAGTATGCAGCAACCCCGTCTTGTAGGCTCTTCCGTAACCTCGGACCCTCTCTTGAATCACTCTGGCACCCATTTGTTCTGCGATTTTTGGTGTTTCATCGGTCGAGTCATTATCGACGACGATCACCTCATCCACGAACTCCGGCATTCGGGCCAGTATGTGTTGGATCCCCTCTTGTTCGTTCAGACAGGGAATCACTACCGTTATCTTACAATCTCTATACATCGTTCCCCCTTACACTGTACGGTGCGCTGAGGAGGCCGACCGAGCGCAACGCAGTCAGGGCGAATGATTCCGCCGCCACTGGACACATCCAGCCAGATTATAGTGGGCTAGGCAAAATTAGAAAACTAGTCGCTTTTTTATTTGCGTAAAGGAGAGCATTCCCGATATCCTTTCCTTGAAACCCGGGTGGTTGATAGACTGCTCCTTCTGGATTCTGGATTCTGACTTCTGGATTCTAAGCTTATGAAGGCTCTCATTACAGGCGGTGCCGGCTTCATTGGTTCTCATCTATCGGAATATCTCCTGCAGCAAGGCCATGAGGTCTTTGTAATAGATGATCTCTCGACTGGGAATATCGAAAATATTCTTCATCTCAAAAGCAATCCGAATTTCCATTACACCATCGACACGGTCATGAATGTGCCCATGACAGCGGAACTTGTCGACCGCTCAGACATAATCTTCCATCTTGCAGCATCGGTGGGAGTCCGGCTAATCGTGGAAAGCCCGGTTCGCACGATTGAGACCAACATCAAAGGCACTGAGATCATCCTTGAACTGGCCAACAAAAAGAAAAAGAAGGTCCTGATCGCTTCCACGTCCGAGGTTTATGGAAAGGCCAGCAAGGTGCCTTTCTCGGAGGAAGATGATCTGGTGCTCGGACCCACCCACAAGGGGCGGTGGAGCTACGCTTGCAGCAAGGCCATCGATGAATTCCTGGCCCTCGCCTATTGGCGTGAAAAGAAGCTCCCCGCGATCGTGACGCGCTTATTCAACACG
>JALLON010000219.1 GCA_027717925.1 Acidobacteria bacterium AH-259-G07
TTACATTGGCTAGCCAGCCGCGATCGGTCTTTTGCAGGCAAAACCGATGCAGCGTGACGGCCTTGACGTCGACCCGCTGCTCATGGCGATCCGGATCAAGTTGCTCACCTTGAGCCACGACCTTCAAACGGTAAGGGCCGTCCTCTTCATCAATCTTGGCTTCACGAACCCGCAGCAGCAATCTCTCGGAATCTTTGAGAAAAATAAACTCCTGCAAAAAATTGAAAAGAAGCATGTCCAGAGCTTCATTTTCTATGGTGAATTCCCGACGCTCACGCGGCTCGATGGAGTCAAGAGTTTCAATCATTACGTTCATGGTCGCCTCGGCCGCTGCCACGAAAGTCTCCTCCAAAGTCTCTCCCCAGGCTTCAAAAGCGATGTCAGCCGTGGCAACGTCTTCTAAGAAGTGGTAAGGCATGGCGCTCTCGTGCTGTCGTCAATTCGTGCTGTGGTGCCGTCGTGCTGCGAACTCAGACCAACTCACACTTCTTCAAGGCCTCAAGTATGCGTTCCTTTTCGGACTTGAGATCCTTACCGATAAAAACCAAGACACACTCATCCTGCTGGAAAGGCTCTAGCTCCCAACGTCCTGCCACAAAGTTAAATAAATAACTGCCTTCTGGGAATCTGACAAATCCTTTGGCCCGATAAACATTCCGGTCTAAAAGCTGTGCGAATTGTTCGAAGCCTCTTCGCTCGAACAGGGTGTTTGAGGTGTAGCTGAAGGAATCGAATTCCGGCTGATGGATGTGTCGAGGGGGTTTGACCTCTCTCTCCCGGGCAATTCCAAACAGGATGTCGGCGTCAACCCGGCACCGCTCGCAGCGCACAAGAAGAGCTTTTCCGTTGAGCTGGTGCAATTTCTCTTCTACCCTTTCCAGATCCTCAGCCGAAGCGAGGTCAATCTTATTCAAGAGCAGAGCGTCTGCTTCCTCAATCTGCATTCGGGTTGTCCGTCCCAGTTGAGGGTACTTCACCATGGCCTCTGCGTCGACTATAGTGATCACCCCATCCAGGCGCACCCGCGGCAAGCTCTGCTCAATGTCAAAAGCGAGCGCCTCCGGCTCGGCCACACCGGTGGTTTCCACCACAATGATCTCCGGATCCACATTATCGATCACCTCCTCCACCGCCGCTTCAAACTCTCCCAACAGAGAGCAGCACACGCATCCTCCGTCCAATTCCGCTATGCGAACATTCTTACCCTCGACGATTCGACTATCGATAGCGATTTCTCCGAACTCATTCATCAGGATTGCCATCTTTCGCTTAACCGTGTCCAGAATGTGCCGCAGAAGGGTGGTTTTGCCGCTTCCGAGGGAACCGGCAATCAAGCTAATGGGAGTTCGGACCTGCATATTCATCCTTTGACGTTTCCGATGGGAGTAAAACGCACCACGCGCTTACTGATGCCGGCCAACTCAGACGCTTCAATGACCTCGTCAATGTCCTTGTAGGCGCCACCCGCTTCTTCGGCCAGTCCTCTCCAGGAGGTACTGCGCACGTAAATTCCACGTGCTTCCATCTCGCGCTGCAGTTTCTCTCCCCTCCACGTCTTGCGTGCCTTCGTTCGACTCATTGTGCGTCCACTACCATGGGCGGTGCTAAAGAAAGTCTCAGCGCCACCCGGGGTGCCAACCAACAGATAGGAGCCGGTTTCCATGCTCCCGCCGATAATAACGGGCTGACCAATGGTTTTATACGACTCAGGGATACCTCCCATTCCCGGGCCGAAGGCTCGAGTGGCTCCCTTTCGATGCACCAGTAATTGTTTCTCTCTTCCATCGACCTTGTGGCACTCCAGCTTGGCTGTATTGTGAGCGACGTCATACACCATGTGCATCCCCAGGTCCTCCGCAGATCGGCCAAAGACCTTAGAGAAAACCTCACGGATGCGATGCAGAATCACCTGCCGGTTGGCGAAAGACATGTTGATTCCGCACTTCATGCCGGCGAAATAATCTCTCCCCTCGGTCGAGTCAAAAGGAGCGCAGGCGAGCTCACGATCCAGTATCTTAATGCCATATTTGCTATCCATCACCTTCAGAAAGATCTGCAGATAATCGGTAGCTACCTGGTGACCAAACCCCCGGCTGCCGCAGTGAAACATGATCACGACTTGGTCGGGGATGCTAATTCCAAAAGCCTCGGCCAGTTCTTCATCGAAGATGTTCTCGCGGTGGGCCACCTGGATTTCGAGGTAATGATTACCGGATCCCAGCGTTCCGATCTGCTTGAAACCACGATCCACGGCTTTATCGCTGATCTTCGCGGCGTCGGCACCTTCGATGCAGCCAGACTCTTCGGTTAACTCCAAATCTTCCTTCCAACCATAACCGTTGCGCACACACCAGCGTGCACCCTGCTCTACCACCTCCCGAAATTCACGTTTGGACATTTTCAAAAAGCCGGTACTTCCCACTCCTGCCGGTACCTGCCGGTAAAGTAAATCGACCAACTCCCTGATATGGGGCTTTACCTCGCCATAGGTGAGGTTGCTCGTGACCAAACGCATACCACAATTGATATCGAAACCAATTCCACCGGGCGATATCACTCCTCCTTCATTCACATCCATAGCCGCTACACCGCCAATTGGAAACCCGTAACCAAAGTGCCCATCCGGCATGCAAAGTGCGTATTTGGTGATTCCAGGCAGGGTGGCTACGTTGGTGATCTGATCGTACACCGCCTCGTCCATTTCTCGGATCAGCTTTTCAGTGCCGTAGATCCGCGCAGGAACGCGCATCCCCTCCTTGTAAGAAACCGGAAGTTCCCAAACCGTATCGGATATCCGCTCAATGACGTCCATCGTAGCCATGCTTATATCCCCATTCAGATGAGCGAGGGGTGGGGGACCTTGAGTTTTGAGTTTTTAGTTTTTAGATGCAAAAACGAAAAACTCAAAACTCAAGGTCTGACCCCAAGGCACGAAAGCACAATAGCACGAATTACGTTTTCCTTAGAAGATGGTGCGGGACAGACGAGTTCGATACTCCTCAGCCAAGGGAGAGCGGCTGCCCACGATTTTAAAAATGTCGAGCATAGCCTTGCGCGGCGCCTCGTCCCTAAAAGCACGGTCCTTTGCCACGACACTCAGGAGGGTCTCTAAGGCCTCGCGGTAGTGTTCTTTCGCAGCCAAACAGCATCCGAGCTGGTATTGGGTCTCTACGTTTTTCTCAGCATGCTGACGACAGGCCTCCAGTCCTCCGAATTCCTCACACAGTTTTTGTAACCGGACCCGAGCCTTCAGAATGTCCCCCTCTTCAGCCTCCCTCGAGGCTGGATCGATTTCTTTCAGATAGCCTTCCATTTCCTCTAGGTTGCGCATTTCCCACGCAACCCGGGCCAGTCCCAGCAGAGCAGTCGGGTGAGAAGGCTCCTCCGTGAGCGCTTGCCGAAAATACCGCCGAGCCACTTCAAAATCGCCACTCTCCATCTTTTCTCGGCCCAAGGACACCATTTGATCGGCTGCGCTGGAACAGTGTTTCTTGAGAAACCTCCGGATCTCGGTCTCGGGCAACGCTCCGACGAACTCGTCAACCGGTTCAGCGTCTTTAAAAAGCATTACGAACGGAATACTTCGAATTTGGAAGTGGGAGGCAAGGCCAGGTGCTTCCTCGGTATTTACTCGAGCCAAAATAAAAGCGCCGCGAAATTCCTGGGCAATTTTTTCCAGTACCGGCGCCAGCATCCGGCAGGGTGCACACCAGGACGCCCAAAAATCGACCACCACAGGCCGCTTGTGGGACGCCTTTAACACCTTTTCGGAAAATTCATCTTCAGCAACATCAACCGTCCACTGAGTAATCTCTTCTTGCATGATCTATATTATCTCCTTGAGGGGGTCAGACCATTAGTTTTTAGTTTTTGAAGGCAAAAACGAAAAAACTCAAGGTCTGACCCCTTTCCACCCTTTCCGTTCAGTAAGTGAAGATGATTCCAACCGACACTTCATTGGTATTCACGTTTTCGTCCAGCACACTATGGATGGTAAAACGCCGATAATCCATACGGAGGCCGATAGGGCCGGCAAGACGGCGCAATTTCACGCCGGTTCCGAAGTTGGTTGCAAAGCGGCTTCCCACATCGGGAAAGGAATCACCAAACTTATGTGAAACTCCGAGCCCCCAGGTGAAAAACGTAAGCATCCGCCGAATGGGAAGATTGACGACCAGATTGCTGGTGTAGTACAAGCCTCCATCATCCTCTCCCGCCGTCGTCAGAACAGAGTTCGCAGAAACAGCAAGGGTGTTCTCGAAGCCTAAAATCACAAAGAAGTCCTTTTCGAAGCGGGCTCCAAAGACATTGAAATTGTTCAGCTTGACCTCACCGGTCACTGATCTTGCGGAATTGACATCGGTCCAGCCGGCAAATAAGGAAACATCCGATGCATACACCGAAAGGCCGCAAAGGGAAAAAACGCAAATGCGAATGAATTTGCACATGTCGTACCTCTCTTTTAAGATTCTGCTGGGTCTCTTACGTCAGTTTCTGGTTGGTCTGGAGTAAGGAAGCACAGTCTGCCCCACTTTACGTCAGACAAGTATTCAGTATACTGAAGAAGTACTTCAAAGGACGCTTAATGAGAGAAACAGATTGGATCACTCTAGATTATCTCGAATTCTTCTGCCAGCAGAACCATCTGATTATAGGGTGCAAGCGTGGCGACGACGAGGTTTGGATTTCCCCCTTAGGGCCACACCCCTCAACCCTGACCTCGGACGAGGTCCATGACATCCTCAGAAAGAGCGGCCGGTTCGAAATACGCAGCGCCCTGGACGAGGACTCGGATTTGACGACTTCGCACTTCCTGA
>JALLON010000022.1 GCA_027717925.1 Acidobacteria bacterium AH-259-G07
TGAAACTTGGAACCTGAAACCTGGAACCTGGAACCTGAAACCTGGAACCTGGAACCTAGTCTATGGAAGTTTTCCTTTTTTACACACTAGCAGCGATTCTGGTCGTTTTCGCGATCTTCACGGTCACTGCCCGAAATCCGGTACGAAGTGCCCTCTATTTAGTCTCTGCGCTCTTGGGAATGGCTGGGCTTTTCTTTCTGCTGAAAGCCGAGTTCGTGGGAGCTGTCCAGATTCTCGTATATGTGGGTGGGATCATGGTGTTGTTTCTCTTCGTGATTATGCTGGTCAGTGTACGAGAGGTGCAGGGCGAGAGGAGAGCAAACCGGCAGTGGAAAACGGCGGTGGTTTTGGCTACTGTCTTGTCGGTGGAGTTGATCTTTTTTGTGGTTGGGGGCGCCGATGTCTTTCGCACCGAAGCTGTCAAACAAGGTGTGATTACACAGATTCAGACTGCCAATACCCAGAACGTCGGCCAGATGCTCTATACAAATTATCTTTTGCCTTTTGAAATCGCTTCCATATTGCTGTTGGTGGCCATGATCGGAGCGGTCGTTCTGGCCAGGAAAGAACTCTAAGGTTTGTAGCAATGGTCGAGTCACTTCTCGATTTCCTTCACATCATCTTCGGGCAGATTGACACCGCACACTATCTGGTTCTCAGTACCATCGTCTTTAGCATTGGCGTCGTCGGGGTGCTGACGCGGCGCAATGTCATCATTATTTTGATGTCCATCGAACTCATGCTCAACTCCGTGAACCTCAATCTGGTCGCTTTTTCCGACAGACTCCAAGACCTGTCGGGTCAAGTTTTTGCTGTTTTCGTCATCACCGTGGCAGCAGCGGAAGCGGCCGTGGGTCTAGGCATCGTGATTTCTCTATTTCGAAACAAAGAGACGGTGAATGTGGACCAGATCGATCTCATGAAGGGATAGTAGATGCTCAACTATCTGTGGCTGATTCCCATTTTCCCACTCCTTGGATTTGCCATCAACGGTCTTTTCGGCCTCTGGAAGGTCAGGCGAACCGGAAGCCGGCCCGCAAAGCCTTTCATTTACAGCGTTGGGTGCGGGAGTGTCCTGCTGGCTCTGCTGCTTTCACTGGGCTGTTTTTGGGAGCTAATCCAACTCGACCCTGAGCATCGGCTAGTGGAACAGGAGCTCTTCACCTGGATCCATGGTCCGGAGCTCCGGACGGTGAGCGGCGAGCTGGTCAACTTTCACATCACCTGGGGTCTACAGCTCGATCCTCTTTCTGCGATCATGATCCTTGTGGTGACGGGGGTGGGTTTTCTCATCCATGTCTACTCCATCGGCTACATGGCGGAGGAGAAGGAGGGTTTTTATCGATTTTTCGCCTACATGAACCTCTTCATGTTCATGATGCTCATCCTGGTTCTCGCCAACAACTACCTGGTGATGTTTGTGGGATGGGAAGGGGTCGGCCTTTGCTCTTACCTGCTGATCGGCTACTACATTCACAAAAAGAGTGCGGGCGACGCGGCCAAGAAAGCCTTCGTGGTCAACCGGGTGGGGGATCTGGCCTTCATCATCGGGATGCTGATGATCTTTTCTTATTTTGGCACTTTGGACTTCACTGAGGTCTTCGAGCAAGTAGGGGAGATGTTTCCCACGCCGGAGGCGACCTGGGGAGCTTTGAGCTGGATGGCACTGCTTTTGTTTATTGGCGCGACGGGAAAAAGTGCCCAGGTACCCCTCTTTGTCTGGCTGCCGGATGCGATGGAGGGTCCAACACCGGTGAGTGCCCTCATCCATGCCGCCACCATGGTGACGGCAGGCGTCTACATGGTAGCCCGCTCGACTGCTATCTACAGCGGTGCACCCGACGTCCTGTTGATTATTGCCGTAGTGGGCATCTTTACGGCTCTCTTGGCGGCCTCAATTGCGTTGTTCCAGCAGGACATCAAGAGGGTTCTGGCTTATTCGACGGTGAGCCAGCTCGGTTATATGTTTGCCGCTCTGGGCGTGGGTGCAGTGGCAGCCGGCATCTTTCATCTCATGACCCATGCTTTCTTCAAAGCCCTTCTTTTTTTGGGTTCTGGAAGCGTTATTGTTGCTCTTCACCACGAGCAGGACATGCGGAAAATGGGCGGGTTGAAAAAGTACCTTCCCACGACGTGTCTGACCATGTGGGTGGCAGCGCTGGCCATTGCCGGTGTGCCGGGGTTGGCGGGCTTCTTCTCCAAAGATGAAATTCTGTGGCGGGCTTTTAGTAGCGGGCACGGGCTGATCTGGTTGGTGGGAGTCCTGGTAGCAGGCATGACTGCCTTCTACATGATGCGCCTAATGTTCTTGACCTTCTATGGTGAAGCAAGGGTCTCGCAGGAGGCTGCTCATCACCTACATGAGTCTCCCCGCGTCATGACTTGGCCTCTGATTCTTCTGGCCGTTGGAGCCTTCCTGGCCGGATATGTTGGTCTGCCGGATTGGCTAGGACCAAACCGTTTTGGGGACTTTCTCGAGCCTGCTGTTCAGGTCGCTTACCCGCCGCCGGCCGAGGCTCTACCGGCAGCCGAGCCTCTACCGGCGGACGAGGCTCATCACGTCGATTGGCAAGAAATCGGATTGACTGTGTTTTCAGTTACCGTTGCTTTTATTGGGATCTATTTGGCCTATTACCTTTTCCTTAAACATAAGGACAAACCCGCGCAATTGCGCGAAAAGTACCGGGCCATTCACGGCGTGGTCTACAACAAATATTATGTGGACGAGCTCTATGATCTTCTCTTTGTCAATCGAGCGAAGGGTCTCGGGCGATTCTTTTCAGCCTTTGACGACAATGTGGTGGACGGCGCGGTCAATGGCAGTGCCACCATCACTCGCATCTCGGCTTGGCTCTCGGGCCAGGCCGACATCCATATTGTGGATCGGATCGTAAACCTTTTGGCCCAATTTTTTGACTCCTTCAGTACCGTGTTTCGCAGGTTTCAAACAGGGCTGGTGCAGCGATATGCCCTCTTTTTTGTGGTTGGGATTATTCTTGTGATTAGCCTTTACCTCTACCTGGAGAGCTAACCGATGAGTTTCTTTATGGAAAACATCCTCAATTTCGTGTGTTTTTTCCCTCTCATTGGAGTTGTACTCATCGTGCTGTGGCCGAAGGGAAAAGAACATGAAAATGGGGTTAAGTGGATTGCGAATATTGTTGCGCTAATTGGTTTTCTCATCTCTATACCGTTGATCACCGCGTTTAATGATCCCAGATACATTGACACCGCCACCGGCATGAGGTTCGTCATCAGGAAGAGCTGGATCGATGCCATTGGTGCGCAGTACTACTTCGCTATCGATGGAATCAGTTTGCTGTTGGTCCTCCTGACGACGCTTCTGGGGTTTATTGCGATCCTTTCCTCCTGGTCGGCCATCACGGAGCGTGTGAAGGAATACTACTGCTACTTTCTCATTCTTCAAGTAGGAATGTTGGGCGTCTTCATGGCGTTCGACTTTTTTCTCTTTTACGTCTTCTGGGAAGTGATGCTGGTCCCCATGTACTTCATTATTGGGGTGTGGGGGGGACCTCGGAAGCTTTACGCGGCCATCAAGTTCTTTCTCTACACTTTGGCCGGGTCGGTACTTTTGCTTCTGGGCATTTTAGCGCTTTACTTCTATCAGCACAGTGTGACCGGAGTCTGGTCTTTTGACATCCTGAGGATGCAGCAGTTGAGTATTCCTTTGGAGCTGCAGCAGTGGATTTTCCTGGCCTTGTTCTTTGGTTTTGCCATTAAAGTTCCCATGTTCCCTTTCCATACCTGGCTTCCTGATGCTCACGTAGAAGCTCCCACTGCCGGTTCCGTCATTCTGGCAGCCATTCTGCTGAAGATGGGAACCTACGGCTTTGTTCGCCTTAGTTTGCCCATTCTTCCTGAAGCGACGATGGAGTTTTTACCCTGGCTATTAGTGCTTTCGGTCATCGGCATCATCTACGGTGCCTTGGTGGCCATGATGCAAAAGGACATGAAAAAACTGGTGGCTTACTCTTCGGTCAGCCACTTGGGCTTTTGTATGCTGGGTGTTTTTGTGGCCACCCCGGTGGCTCTGGAAGGCGGCATTCTGCAGATGATTAACCATGGCATCTCTACGGGAGCTCTGTTTTTGATTGTCGGCATCATCTACGAACGACGTCACACCCGCATGATTGCCGATTACGGTGGTCTCTCACACATCATGCCGGTTTTTGCGACCGTCTTTTTGATCATGACCCTGTCATCGATTGGGATGCCCACACTCAACGGATTCATCGGAGAGTTTATGGTTCTGCAAGGGGTCTTTGCGGACCCCATATATAAGCTGTGGGCCCTCTTTGGTGTTCTGGGTATCGTTTTGGGAGCGGCTTACATGTTATGGCTTTACCAGCGCGTGATGTTTGGTCAACTGGATGACCCGGAGAATCGGAATTTTCCTGATCTGAACTGGCGAGAATTGACGACCTTTGTGCCGCTCATTATCCTGGCCTTTTGGATTGGTCTTTATCCCAAGACGTTTTTGGATTATCTCCACGCTCCGGTAAACCAGATTGTTGAAAGAGTGCGGCCTGGTGAGTTTCCTCTCCTTCCTGTTCAAGTGGCGGTCAAGGAGTAGTCAATGCCTGAGATTCCACAAATTGACAATCTTTGGGAATTCTTTCGGGAAAACTCTGCCGCCATTGGACCACAGCTGCAACTAATCATTTGGGGACTGGGAATCTTATGTGTCGACTTTCTGATCCCAGCTCAGAAAAAGGGCCGCGGTGCAATTTATGCGCTGGGTGGGCTCTTCATGGCTTCAATTCACCTCTATTGGTTTTGGGGGATCAGTCCTGGTCCGGCCTTTTACAATATGGTCACCCTCGATTTCTTTGCCCGTTATTTCAATTTGTTGTTTCTGGCGGCTGCCTTTCTGACTGTGATCATGTCCTACAGGTACCTGGATATTGAAGATGAACAGCATACGGAGTATTACGCGCTCATTCTTTTTGCCACGGCTGGGATGATGTTCATGGCCGGAGCCATCGATTTGGTGAGTCTTTTTGTGGGCCTGGAGCTGATGTCCATTTCCACTTACGTCCTGGTGGGTTTTCTCAGAAGCCAAAAACGATCCAATGAGGCTGCAATGAAGTACTTCCTGTTGGGGGCTTTTTCCACGGGAATCATTTTATACGGAATGTCCCTGCTTTACGGCCTCAGTGGCAGTACAAACCTGAACGAGATAGGCCGGCAAATCGTCGGGCTGGAAAACAACACCCTTCTCGTTCTTTCTCTCTTTATGATGATGGCCGGTTTGTGCTTTAAGATTGCGGCCGTGCCATTTCACATGTGGGTTCCTGATGCGTATGAGGGAGCGCCGACTTCCATCACCGCTTTTATGTCGGTGGCCGTGAAAGCGGCGGCTTTTGCCATCTTCTTCCGAATCTTCTACCTAGCGTTTGGCGACGTGCGGGAAATCTACATTTTCGCGCTAGCCGTCATTGCCATGGTCACCATGACCTGGGGAAACGTGGCCGCCTTGACCCAAGACAACGTCAAGAGATTATTGGCCTATTCCAGTATTTCTCACGCAGGGTTTGTGCTGATGGGGTTGGTGGCCGGTACTGACTTAGGAGTGACTGCCTCGGCCATCTATCTTCTGGCCTATACTTTTATGAATCTGGGGGCGTGGTCGGTGGTGATATTGCTTCGCCGCCAGGATATTCCTGGTGAGACTCTCGAAGACTTCAACGGTCTTTATTTCAAGCATCCGGCCATTGCGGTCCTGATGCTGATTTTCTTCCTGTCCTTGGCAGGTATCCCCCCCTTGGCAGGCTTTATCGCTAAGTATTTTGTCTTTGCCGCGGTGCTGGAAGTCGCACTGAGTTCAGGTGAAGCACATTCATCCCTGATGGTTTGGGTGGCAGTAGTGGGAGCGTTAAACGTGGTTGTCTCTGTGTATTACTACTTCCGCATCGTGGTATCCATGTTCATCAGAAAGGATTATTTACCGGCCCCCTTGAGCTTTTCGGCGGGCCTGGTAGTGGTTTTGGTCATCACTGGATTGTTCACCGTCCTGATTGGGATCTATCCAGAACCGTTCATCAGCCTCGCCCGTGCCGCCAGCCTGTCGCTGACTTAAGGAGTCAGAATTCAGAATCCAGAATCCAGAATCCAGAATTCAGAATCGAGAAGCTCCCAACTCAGAACTCCAAAATTCAAAACTCACACCTCAAAAACTCAATAGCTTGAAACCTGGACCTTCAACCTTCAACCATTCTGGATTCTGAATTCTGGATTCTGGATTCTGGATTCTGGCTTCTGGCTTCTGATTCTGGTATGATCCAGCACTCTTCAAGCTGGCGAGTTGTGAAGTTTCTCCATTATGCCCGATAGGCCCGATGATTTTCTGTCAAAGTCCTTCCAGTACTTTCAACAAGTGGTTCGCAAATCGGGACCGGCCGCAACGGCCAGCTATACGTTAGTGGGGGCTATTCTGTTCTTCGGTGCGATGGGGTATCTCATTGACCAGTGGCGTGAGACCTCTCCCTGGTTTTTGCTAGTGGGTCTACTGTTGGGTATGATTGTCGGCTTTTATGAACTGGCCAAAACGGTCTGGAAACAATGACGATGATTGGGTGCATCACTTTGTTTTGTGTGGTCTCCTGGGCATTGGTCTCCATTACCTTCGCTCCTGGTGCAGCGATGGAAATTTTCCTGGGGATGCTGATTCCGTTACTGGTGGGAATCGCCACTATCTTGATGGTGGAAAGAATCTATCGGAAAGAGTCGCAAAAGCTCACTTCTTTCATGGTCAAGGCCTTCTTGGCTAAGATGGTGCTGTACGCCGTCTATATGACCTTAATTGTTGGTTTGTATTCTTTTCAACCAATACCGTTTGTTATTAGTTTCACAGTCTATTTCACGGGACTTCACATGGCGGAAGCGTTGTATTTTCGTACCATGTTCAGCACGAGATGATGACTACAGGTCAAGGGAGCGGACCTGGCGAGTTCAATGCTGGGGAAGTGATTATAGAGCACGTTTCAAACAGCTCAATCGACCATCCCATTATTGAGTTGCCAACCGTGTTGGGGATCAATCTGTCTGTAACCAAGCACGTATTAATGCTGTGGATCGTGGCTGCCTTTTTGTTTGTCATCATTACGTGGGTCACCCGCAAATACTTAAAGCAAGATCGTCCGCTTCCCACCGGATCCATGAACGCCTTGGAAGCAGTGGTCCAGTTTATTCGGGATTCGGTTGTTCTCCCCAATGTGGGAGCCAAATTTTTGAATACCTGGACGCCCCTCGTTTTAACCTTTTTCTTTTTCATCCTCACCGCGAATGGCATCGGCTTAGTTCCCTTGTTTGACATCTTGGGGGTCATTGATCGCTTTATTCTCCAGACCGACCAGCACTCCATCATCAATCGAATGCTTCATGGAGGGACCACGGCAACAGGCAATTACAATGTCACCGCCGCTTTAGCTACCATAACCTTTTTTGCCATCATTATTGCTGGAAGCAAAGCCCACGGTTTTATAAAGCATTGGAAGAATATGGCTCCCCAAGGAATGGCGTGGCCGGTTTATTTCATTCTTATACCAATCGAACTCATGGCTATGTTTGTGAAACCCTTCGCCCTGACCATGCGATTGGCGGCGAACATGACCGGAGGACATATCGCCATCCTGGCAATTTTGTCTTTTGTGTTCATTTTCAGTGGACTGTTTCAGAGTTTTTGGGCCGGGTTCGGAGTTGGAGTGCTAGTGTCCATCCCGCTAGCAGTGGGCATTTCCGCACTGGAAATCATTATTGTGTTGGTACAGGCGTATGTTTTTACCCTTCTGACGGCCGTGTTTATTGGTATGGCGATCAACGTTCATCACTAAACGAATTAGACGGAGGTAACCTGTATGGAAGTTCTGCATTACTTTGGCGCTGCTCTTGGTCTGGGTTTGATTGTTATCGGCGCTGGAATAGGCATTGGTAAATTCACTGCCGCTGCGGCGGAAAGCATTGCCCGTCAGCCGGCAGCGGCCGACAAGATTACCGGTGCCGTAAATCTGCCTCTGTTTCTCCTCGAAGGCGTGGCCATCTTGGCGGAAGTGTTTGTGCTCCTGATAGTGTTGATGAAATGAGGATTGGTGGGGGCCGGGTCTTTAAAATTTAAATTTTGAGCCAAAATTTAAATTTTAAAGACACGGCCCCTTCAACCACCCCCATATTTTAAAGACTCGGTCCCCTCTTGTGAACTTTGAACTCTGCCGAGGAAACGGTGAATTTATTCCCTGTCACCAGATCTTCGATCTCATAGTGCAGTGTACGGTGACCTTCTGTCGACGTTTTCCCTACACCCTGTTTTGGGCAAAATCCACACCCGAGAAGGTGCTTCGCTTTTACAATGACACATCAGAATGACATAAGTGGCCGGCAAAAAAACTTACTACTATAAGAGGAATTTTTGTTCAAGAAACTGGATTGATCAACGGAAATCAGGTAGAAGGTTAAAGGTGGATGGTTGACACACACGCTAGGCGCGAAGCGCGTGAAATTGAGATAATTGTGAATGGAAAGAAAACGAAGATTCCGACGACTTGGACCATTGACAACCTGATTCGAGATTTGGAACTTCGGCGCAAGCAGGTTGCCGTTGAAGTCAACGAACAAATCATTAGCAGGGAGCGGTGGTCCAAGCAACCGTTGGGCTCAGGAGATCGAATCGAGATTGTCCATTTCGTCGGTGGGGGGAAGGAAGACAAATGTTTGATAAATGGCTAATTGTGGGGCGCGAATTCCGCTCTCGGCTCATTGTGGGAACAGGCAAGTATGAGAGCTTTGAGATCATGCGCCAAGCCTTGGAGGCGAGTGGAGCGGAAATTGTTACGGTTGCCGTCAGACGGGTGAACCTAACGGACAAGAGTAAGGAATCACTGTTGGACTATATTGACCAAGAGAAGTTCACCGTGCTGCCCAACACCGCTGGTTGTTATACAGCCAAAGATGCCATTCGCTACGCCCGGTTGGGAAGAGAAGCCGGACTTTCAGATTTGGTGAAATTGGAGGTCATAGGTGACAAACGTACTTTGTTCCCAGACAACGAGGCA
This sequence comes from Acidobacteria bacterium AH-259-G07, assembly GCA_027717925.1. Taxonomy (GTDB): domain Bacteria; phylum Acidobacteriota; class UBA6911; order RPQK01; family JADFOI01; genus JALLOL01. The sequence continues at coordinate 9,069 of JALLON010000022.1, forward strand.
CTTCTGGAAGCCACACGGGTATTGGTGAAGGAGGGTTTTATCGTTTTGCCTTACACGAACGATGATTCAGTGGTCTGTAAGAAACTCGAGGACGTAGGCGCTGCTGCGGTGATGCCGCTGGGCGCTCCGATTGGCTCTGGCCTGGGGGTTCAAAATCCAAACAATATTCGGATCATTCTGGAGAGCGTTTCCATTCCCGTCATCGTGGATGCGGGTGTGGGCACAGCTTCTGATGCCACTATAGCCATGGAGTTGGGTGTTGACGGTGTGCTGATGAATACGGGCATTGCAGGAGCGAAGGACCCGGTAAGCATGGCGAAAGCGATGAAGCTTGCTGTCGAATCGGGCCGTTTGGCATTTCTGGCAGGACGAATGCCGAAGAAGCTCTACGCCACAGCCAGCAGTCCGCTTGAGGGAATGCTGTGAGAAAAGGGGCCGTGTCTTTAAAATTTAAATTTTAAAACCCACGGCTCCACAAGGAATACAACGGGTGTGAAGACCGTTCGTGTCAACCTGGGAAAAAGAAGCTACAATATCCTAATTGGTGCCGGTCTCCTTGATCAGTCCCACGAAATTTTTGGAAGCTACGGAATTCACAAGCGGCTCTTCTTGATTTCCAACGCACGTGTCTTTGAACTTTTCGGCCAAAGCCTCCTTCAAAAACTCTCTGAGAACGATTATCAGGTTACGGAGATCCTGATTCCAGAGGGCGAGAAACACAAGAACCTGCAAACGGTCGAAAACATCTACACTTATTTGATTAGTGAGCGTGCAGACCGCTCCTCGACATTGGCCGCATTAGGTGGAGGTGTAACCGGAGACATTGCGGGGTTTGTGGCAGCCACTTTCTTGAGGGGCATCCCTTACATCCAGATTCCCACCACCTTGGTATCCCAGGTCGATAGCTCCGTGGGGGGCAAGACCGGTGTAAACCATCACTTGGGAAAAAATATGATCGGGGCATTTTGTCAGCCCCGTCTGGTGTCCATTGACACCAATACGCTCTCGACTCTCCCTCAAAGAGAATTCCAATCGGGGCTGTATGAGGTGGTAAAGTACGGTCTGATCTGCGATCTTGAATTCTTCGAATATCTTGAAACTCATCTGGAGAGTATCAAGAAGGGGACTAGCGGCATTTTAGAAGATGTAATCAGCCGATGCTGTGAGTTGAAGGCTGAGATCATCTCGCATGACGAGACAGAGCAAAACCTGCGCAGAATTCTCAATTTTGGACACACTTTCGGTCATGCCTTGGAGGCTGCAACAGAATTTCAAGGACTTACTCATGGAGAAGCAGTCGCCTATGGGATGCTGGCGGCGACCCGCCTTTCATTCATGAAGGGCTACCTCGATAGTTCGACCCGTGAGCGCATCATCCGTTGCATTTGCCGAGTTGGGGACTTGCCATCGATTGATTACGTTCCCACCGAAGGCATTTTGGAGGCCATGAAGCGGGACAAAAAGCGCCAAGGTCATCAAGTTGTCTTTGTGTTGCTCAAGGGCATCGGAAAAACCATTTTCGCAGGAGAGATTGAAGAGCGGGCGCTGGCACAGGCGTGGGAGGAGGCCAAGCTGGAAGTGCGGTCGTAAGGGCGTGTTGAATAAAGAGTCGCGCCAAATCCGGCACATGTTTGCGTCGATCGCGCATCGCTATGACCTCCTGAATCGCCTGCTTTCCTTCTCTATAGATCGCTACTGGCGTCGAGTCGCGGTTCAGAAGTTAGCGCCTTTCTTGCCTGAGGAAGCTCTTGTTTTGGATTTGTGCACCGGTACGGGTGATTTGGCACTGAAACTCTCCTCAAAGGCGCAAGTCATAGGATGCGATTTCTGCCATCCTATGCTGGTACTAGGCCAGGAAAAAGTGGAAAGTAATCAGCTCAGTGGAAGTATCCTCTTTGTGGAAGGGGACGCTCTACAGCTTCCTTTTCCATCACATCACTTTGATGCGGTGACCATTGCTTTCGGATTAAGGAACCTCGAAGATTACCATCAGGGTTTGTGCGAAATGTTTCGTGTACTGCGGCCAGGAGGAAGCTTGGCGGTCGTGGAATTCTCTGAACCCCAGGTGCCAATCTTTCGACAAATATATTTTTTCTATTTTATGCAGATATTGCCCAGGGTGGGACAGCTCATTTCTGGCAGAAAAGGCCCCTATTCTTACCTTTCCCAGTCAGTGAGAGATTTCCCTAGTCCGTCGGGATTAGCGGGAATGATCCAACAAGTTGGCTTCACTGCCACCAGCCATTATTCTCTGACCGGCGGGATCGTGACCCTACACATGGCTAAGAAGCTGAATCACTGATTTGGTGACGTAGAGATGGTTTCCTCTTTCGGTAGTTCACCCACGAGCTCGCGAATTGTTCCCGGTTGCAAGCCCTCCTTTCGAGCTTCATTCTCAAGCTTTTGGAGTGCTTCCCTGGCCGCCTGAACCTCTTGCTTGTTACTTTCGATTTCCTGCAGGGTTTCCTGCAGCTGCTGCTGGATCCTGGCTTGTGTCGTACCGTCGTCTTCCCTGAAGTAAGCGTTCCGAAGGTCGTTTATCTTGAGCTGAAGGACCATACTTCGATTCACAGCGTTCTTCAGGTTCATCCGCGCTTCGTCGAATTCCGCCTTCCGGGATGCTAGATCTTTTTCGGCAGTCTCTTCAGGTTCAGTCTCCGTCTCCGCTTCCGTTTCCGCTTCCGCTTCCGTTTCGCCTTGGGAAGGGGCTGCAGGTGCTTCGCTCACACTAACAAGCCCTTTCAGTTTCTTCAGGGTGGCGTTGGTGATAACGGGAACTTCTTTTTTAATATTAGCTCTTCGCTCTCGCTCCCTGCGTGCCAATTCAGCGAGAGAAGGTTCTTTCTTGGTCTCGTTGGATTCCTGTGCCATGGCCCATGTCGGGACAAAGAATAAAACCAGAAGCATTAACACCATCATATTTCTATTATAACCTACTGGACTGTCTCTGGGAACAGGATTCGCCAACCCAATTGCGTGGGGGGGAAATACGTCAAAGCTTTGCGGATAGCTGCACGATCATAGCGAATGGCGGGTGAACCGGAAACGCGCAATGAAAGTGGTCTTGATTTCAAAACTTCTCCTGTGGAGTCGAGATTGGACATCCAAACTCCTCCAGCGATCTCAGCCTCGTCCTTAAGCACGAGGCTACCGGCCCCCAGGTGGAGCAACAGACCCTCGACCTCGGCTCGATCCTGAAGAATGAGGTCACCGCGAGCGACAAGAATTCCGGAGAATGAAGTTTGCAGTACGCCCCCATCAGGTAAGAAAGCGATCCCACCCGTCAAACCATCCACAAACTTGGGGAGCTGTGCGAGAAAGTGATTCCAGAAATCAGGTTTGAATAGACTCTGGTAAATTCGCTCACTGATGTAAGCGGGGCTGGCGTCTCGAATAGAAGGAGCTGCTCCCTGACCCCGAATACGCTCCTGTTGAGCGATCGAAAGGGAGTCCACAAGATTCTGATACAGAGTGGACTGTGAGACCGAAACTAGGGATACACCAAATTCCTCTCCCCCTTCGACTGAGAATTGCTCATCTTGCCAGTCGAAAAATCCTGAATCACCAAAAAGTGTGAGAGGGCTGGGCACAGAAAAAACCCGTTCCTGTCGGAAGCGAGCTTCGATGAGAGCCACGTTGTTTCTCACTTCGGGAAAAAAAGGATCCCGCAGCTGATTGGGGACAATACCCAGGCTTCTGACCAGGACAATGTGGTCTTCGTCGCACTCCGCAGTCTCCTCTGGATTATTAGAAAATCTCAGAAAGAAGTAGCCATTTCCTTCGGCACGATATCCTTTGGCCAGCAGGCTTTGAGTGTTGTAAGCCGGCAATCCATCATCACTCGAGGGGATCCAAGCTGACGGGTCGATGCGCCGAGCCTCCCTGAAGGGCATGGGGCTGCGCCATTCGGGATTATGGGTCCCGGAATGTTCTCCGTCAAGGCCCTCTAGTAGAGAGTTGAGCTCCACATGAGGAAGCAAAGTCCGAGCATACTCAATCCCATTCTCCGCTAGAACCAGACTGTAAAGTTGGGACTCTACATTGGTAGCCATCTTCCACTGGGTTGTGATTCTGAGGTGTAGAAACAGCGCAAGGGAGGTCATGAGCAGGACAAGCATTATGGCTGTAATCAGACTAAAGCCACGAGCCGGGGACATCATCGGGGATCCTCCGAGAAGAGGTTAAGCCGATAATTTCTCAGAAAGAACAGAAACTCCGTTGATTCGGACAGATTTTCGGTCAGAACGAAAAGCGGACGGTCGGTGACTGCTTTGAGCCGAACAGAGATAAGAGGCATATTTTCTGAATCGACTTCGAAATCAGCGATGTTCTTGATCAAGGGTTGAAAGGACCCGCTGCCGCTTTTTACTCGTAGATTTGACTTTGAGCATCGGAGTACGAGCGCTTCAAAACTGGCCGAGAGCTCCGAGTCCGGAAAGCCCTGCGGACCGTGGATATCACTATTGATTTCAATGCGCCCTGTTTGAACCGCCACTCCTGACCAGTTCTGGTTCCATCGATTGTTGCCCGCCGGTGTGATCCAGCGGGAGAGGAGCAGAGGAGCGAGCCACACGTTGGCATCGCGCTCCATCAGAAGATTCAGATTTGAGGACCAGATTTGAAACTGGCTAACAATCGAAAAAAAGGCCAGAAAGAGAATCGTGGAAATCAGTAGGGCAATCATCATCTCCACAAGACTGAAGCCCTTATTTTTCTGCACGCAGCACCTCCCAGCCAGAGTGTTCGGCTCGCCCGGGGATGCTCAGCACCGTTCGATACAGTGGGCGCGCTGCGGGAAAGATTTGGAGGACTTCTTCTTGTGTAGAAGGGTTGGCTCGAAGCTGCTCAATTCGATTCCAGAGCTCGACAGTCACCTTCCAATGGCTTTGAGCTAAAGAGTAGTGACGAAATGCCAGCTCAAAGCCTTGCAGCAGAGCTAAGGAAGCAACAGTCAGGAAGAGGAATGAAACCATAACTTCAACCAAACTGAAGCCGTTGGGGGAGGTTTCGCCAAGCTGTGTTAATCGATTCGTTCCCATCTGACCCTCCCGCTCAAAGAAATGATCACACGGATCCGACCGCACCGGTTTGTCAGGGTGAACGTTCCCCCTGGAGATGCGAAGCCACGAGAATAGAACGTGGGCGGCTTACGCGGTACTCTTGAAAACGTAACTCCGCGAGGAAGACTTTGCCAAATTGCTGCCTCCTCGTTCTTCACAACCACTGCGAATTTCCGATGATCGGCGTGCACCAGAACCTGTATGGCAAGGTTTTTTGAGACCGCCTGAAATCGTGCTCCGGTCACGGTAGACAGCAAAGATTCGCCGGCCGCGTGAAGCCTTTGCTGCTCGCCCATCCCTTGCAGAGAAGAAAGACCGATGGTAGATACAGACCCGACGAGTCCACAGACGAGTATTACCTCCAAAAGATTATAGCCTCGCGCATTGTCCATGCCACACTCCCTGTTTGCTATAACGTCTCATCGGGAAAATCTGCGAAGGAAAGAATTCAGAATTCAGAATTCAGAATGCTGACCGCCTGACCAGCTGACCCCTGACCCGCCGGACCTGGCTCAGCTCCATTTATTGGTCAGCGGGTCAGGAGGTCAGGTGGTCAGCGGGTCAGCCTGATCAATCTCCCCACATCAGGGTTGAGGAGATTCTGTGATTTCAAAGCGACGGGTATCGGTCTTCGGGTCTACGGAAATCCGAATCCTCAAAGGATTTTCAGGCTGAAACAGCAGCTTTTCCGCCCACTCAATAATGATGATCGAGTGGTTGGCCAGGATCTCCTCCAGACCTATGGAATAAAGGTCGCGAAGACCATCCAGGCGGTAAAGATCAACGTGATAAATGAGGCACTCTTTACCCGTGTATTGATTGACCAGAGTGAAGGAGGGACTGCGGACTACTCTGGGGTCTTCCACGCCCAGTCCTTGAGCCAATCCTCGAGCAAGAAGCGTCTTGCCTGAGCCAAGTTCACCGTAAAGCAAAACAGCTCGGGGTGGACGAAGCGGCCTGCCAATTTTTTCGCCGATTCGAAGAGTCTCTCGGTCACTATTGGAGTGTTCGATCTCCATCTTCAGAGTTTAAGCCCCGATCCGCGTGATCCGTGGGACTCCTTGGCCAGCTCCTGGTAAGCTTGAGCTAGATGAGCTGTGACGTCACCAGCCGTCAGAGTTTCAAGGCCAACGCGAAATGCGGCCAAGTCCCCCGCCAAAGAGTGCAGATATACTCCCAGCAGCACTGCGTGAGAGATCTCATTCGGTGCACTCATACCTCGGGCCGCAAATGTCCCTAACAACGAGGCAAGAACGCCTGTTAGAACGTCCCCCATCCCTGCTGTAGCCATGCCCGAATTACCCAAAGGACAGGCAAAGACTTGACCCTGCGGTTCCGCAATAAGCGTTCGGAAACTCTTCAGGACAAGCCAAACACCTCTTTCTTGCGCAAATTGGCGGCAAAGCTCTACCTTCTGGGAAAGAATCTCCTCGATGGGGCGACCCATCAAACGGGAAAACTCTCCCGGATGAGGTGTGAGGATGAGGGGTTGATCGTGATGGTTCTTTAACTTTTTAACTTCGCACTCAAAGGCATTTAAGGCATCGGCATCAAGCACCAGTGGGACACTTGCTGCGCGAACCACTTTGTGAACAAAATCGACTGTTTCCTTTTCCCTGCCCAGACCTGGTCCCACAGCAGCTGCATTCTTGTCCTCAAGAAGCTCTAGTAACCGATCAGCGGCTTTGATTGCGAATGTCCCTTGCCCGGTCGAGGGGAAACCCTCTGTCATGAGTTCCGCGTGAAAAGATGCAATGACCTGCTGGACTACATCGGGAGTGTAGGCAGTGACCAGACCAGCACCCGTGCGCAGAGCCGCGTGGGCGCTTAAGACGGCCGCCCCGGTCTTTCCAAGACTTCCCGCCACTATCGCGACATGGCCAAAATGACCTTTGTGTGATTTGATCTCTCGGGGATGCAAGTAGGAAAGAATCTGCTCGCGAGTGATCAGGTTAAGATAATACTCCGGTTTGTGAAGGAGTTGTGAGGGGCTTCCGATGGGAACAATATGCAGCTCGCCAATAGCTTCCTGATCTTCATTGAGGATGTGAGCGATCTTAGGAGCCGTAAAGGTCACACTGGCAGAGGCTCGAACAGTCTGTACACCTCCTGTTAAGGAGTCGGAAAACATCCCCGAAGGGATGTCAACCGAAAGTACAAATGCCTTCGTTGAGTTGATCGTCGAAACAACCTGCGAATATAGACCCGACAAGGGCTTGCCAATTCCGGTTCCCAGAAGGGCATCCACGATGATCTCATACCCACTGAATTTCTCGCTGATTTTTCCCCACTCTGCTGAATCAGTGACCTCGACGGCCCTTGCTCCGGATTTCAGGTAAGCATGCAAATTGACTTGCGCGTCACCCGAAACCTCCTCCACTTTGCTGAGTAGATAAACATCCGGATGTATTTTTCGCTGAACAAGTTGACGGGCTAATACGAGTCCGTCTCCGCCATTGTTTCCCTTTCCACAGATGACGGCAATGTGCCGGGACTCGAGATCCTCGAAATACTTTTCGAGGGTCGTGTAAAGGTTTAGGCCGGCGTTTTCCATCAGCAACAGACTGGGTATCCCATACTCGTCCGTGGTTAAACGGTCGACCTCATTCATCTGCTTGGCGCTAAGGATCTTCATTGTGAGCATGTTTTTTGTTTCTTTCTGTACTAAGTTTCAACTATTTCTGTACTAAGTTACAAACTGAGCTACTTGCGGTGAAACATTTGAAGCGAGTTTTCGTCTAGATATTTAGGAACACTAGCAAAGAATAAACCTGAAGAAAAGACTCAGGTGCGTTATAATGGAAGAGAACTCCCAAAGGAGAACTAAACTATGAAACGAAGACAGCAGGGAATCTCGATTGGGTTTTTATTGGCTATCCTATTTCTATTCCCATTTCATGCATACGCCGGTCGAAAACATGCCGACGTTGAAAACATCGGCAACCGCAGTATTAACGGAAAGATCGCCTGGTTTTTCCCCAATTTCGTCTCGCTGGAAAAAGAAATTCAAATTGGCGCACAGTACTCCCAATTTTTTGAGCAGACAGCTCGTCTGGTCGAGGATCCTGTCGTGGTTGAATATGTCGATCGAGTCGCTCAGCACATTGTGAAGCACTCCGATGCCAAGGTTCCCTTTGTCGTTAAGGTGGTCGATACGGACGAAGTGAACGCCTTTGCCTTACCCGGAGGTTACTTCTTCATCAATAAGGGCCTCATCTTGGAGTCTGAAAGTGAGTCCGAGATGGCGGGAGTGATGGCTCATGAAATTGCGCATGTGACCGCCCGCCACGCAACTGAAAGAATGACCAAGGCTCAGCTGCTGCAGTTTGCAACAATTCCTGCACTTTTTGTAGGTGGTTACTGGACGCAGTACGGCATTTATCAGGGATTGGGGATGGGTATGTCGCTGGCGGTTCTGGGAATCACCCGGAAATCGGAGGCGGAAGCCGATCAGCTCGGAACCCAGTATCTCTGGAATAGTGATTATGATCCACACGCTTTCATCAGTTTCTTTGAAAAACTGCATGCCAAGGAGAAAGAGAAACCCGGAAAATTCGCAAGCTTTTGGCGGACTCATCCCTCCATCGACAACCGTATTGTGGCCGTTCAAGAGGAAATCTCATACCTTCCTCCTAGAGATGAATATGTCCTGAACAGTTCAGAGTTTGAGCGTGTCAAAGGTCGTCTAGTTGAACTGGATAACAATCTGATCACCCCTGGTTCAACCCGTCAGGGTGCCGCAAAAAGACCCACGCTCAAACGAAAAACCAATCGAAGTAGCAAAGATAAAGAAAAGCCTACTCTCAAGAGAGACCGCCCCACTCTGAAGAGAGATGGACCCACTCTCGAAGGAAGTAAAGAGCCCAATCCTGATTGATCCCCTGAGGATGTTTCCCGAGGGGCACGGTCTTTCCGTGCCCTCCTATTTTCCCCCCTTTTTGTTGCCTGCCCCGCAAGAGGACCTTCATAAATTTGACCTTCCTTTGAAACAATTCTCTGCTAATCTTCGTACACCACCAGCAAATAGAACTAAAACTGGGAGAGTAAAAAAGTGATGCGTACTACCTTTATTTTCTTGTTTACTTTTTCTTTTAACCAGCTCCTAGCGCAGCAGGAAGTCTCACCTCTATTGGGGAATTCCCAGCAGCAGGAGGTTTCACAACCCGAATCCTATGTCGAACGGGTGCGGCGGGAAGGGGCGGTGCTGGAGCTTAGTCTGAAGGATGCGATTCGGCTGGCGCTGGCCAACAACCTGGAGATCGCCATTGAGGAGTTCAACGAGGATCTCAATCGCGAGCGCCTCATCGACACCCGCGGTTTCTATGATCCGGTCTTCAACTTCCGTTTCGGCTGGCAGTCCTCGGAGACTCCGAACACCAGCGTCTTGGATGCGGGCCGTGGTATCCTCGCTCGCGACTTCCAGAACTTGACACTGAATAGTTCAGTCCAGCAAAACGTGCCCGGTGGAGGCTCCTTCACCGTGGGGTTTGACAACAACCGGAGCAACACTAACAGTACATTCAGATTTATCAATCCTAGCTTTGGATCGAGTTTCGACGCCAGTTTCAGGCAGCCGCTCTGGCGTGGCTTTTTGCAGACCCCCACGGAGCGTCAGATTAGGCTGTACAACCTGGACACTGAGATCACTGACAGCCAGTTCCGGCAGCGGGTTTCGGAAATCATCCGACAGGTGGAGGGGCAATACTGGGAGCTGGTGTTCGCCATTGAGAACCACGAAACGCGCCGTCAGTCGATGCAGCTAGCCATCATCCAGCACCAGAACAATCAAAAACGAGTGGAAATTGGGGTGTCGGCACCGATTGAAATCACATCGTCGCGAGCGGAGGTGGCCACCCGGGAGCAGGACATGATTCAATCGGAGGTGCAGATCATTAATGCGCAGAATGCTCTCAAGCGTCTCTTGGCACCCGATCCCAAGGCCAGTCTTTGGAATTTGACGCTGATTCCGACCGATCGACCTCAGATGCAGCAGCTGCAAATCGGTTTGGATGAGGCGATTAACACGGCGCTGGGGCGTCGTCCGGAGCTAGAGCAAATGCGTCTGGAGATGGAGAAGAACGAGGTGGACCGGAGCTACTTGAAAAAAGCAGGAAAGCCGACAGTAGACCTGACCTTCAACGTTTCCTCGACGGGGACCTCGGGTCAAGTTTTCAGGCTCGATCCGGCTCGGCTGGGACGCCAAACTGTTTTGGCGCCAGAAAGCGCGTTTTTTGGGAACTTCTCGCAAGCGTGGAATCAGGTCTTTGGGCTCGACTTTTTCAGCTACGGGGTGTTTGTCGATGTCCAGATTCCGCTGCGCAATCGCAGCAATGGGGCTCAGCTGGCGCAGGTGGCGATCACCGAGAGACAGCTAATGAGCCGGATGAAGA
>JALLON010000226.1 GCA_027717925.1 Acidobacteria bacterium AH-259-G07
TCAGCCCCCCTTCCGTCCTTCGGACTCCTTTCACCAGAATTCTTCACAAAAACCGTTTCCTGCCCACTATTACTCCCCTCTATCCCACCCAAAACACTCCTTGACCCCTTTATCCCCTCCAGCATATAATGGCTCCGAGAAAAAAATTCCTATTCTTTTTAATGCTGTTGTGCTGTCAGCAATCAGGTCAGCGCCTCGATGGGAATAGATAACAGATCCGACAGGAAAGTCAACTGGAGGTTCACAAGCGCAGGAGGCCAGACTGGTTGCTCAGGTTCGCCGGTCCGCTTTGATGCGGCATAATGACCGGCGCAAGGGCATCGACCGTGCGTGATCGTCGAACGTTTCTGCAACACTCTCTCGTGGGTTTGATGGGCCTTCCCCTCCTGGCTCGTACGTCAGAGGATGCACTCCCGCCGGTGCGCGCGATTACGCGCGGACCTCGTTTTCACTGGTTTGGCTACTATGACAAGTGGGAATTTGATCCAGCCGACCGCTACGTTTTGGGGATGGAGGTGGGTTTCGAAAGCCGGAGCCCTCGAGCAAGCGATGCTGTCCGGATCGGAATGGTGGATTTGTGGGAGGACGACCTTTGGATTGAGCTGGGTGAAAGCCGTGCTTGGTGCTGGCAGCAAGGATGTATGCTGCAGTGGCTGCCGGGATCCAGCACAGAGATCATCTGGAATGACCGCCAGGGCAGGCACTTCGTTTGTCGGATCCTTGACGTGAAAACGGGCGAGAAGCAGACAATCTCTTCGCCAATTTATGCTGTCAGCCCCGACGGTCGCTGGGCTTTGAGCACCGATTTCCGCCGCTTGGCAGATCTTCGTCCTGGGTATGGTTATGCGGGAATAGCGGATCCAAATCGAGACACTGCCGCGCCTGAAGACAGCGGTATCTGGTACCTCGATCTTCAGACAGGACAACGAGAACTTATTCTTTCCACTGCAAACATTGTCAAGATTCCCTATCCGTACGAGGATTGGGCCAGCGCCAAGCACTGGTTCAATCACCTGCTCATCTCGCCGGACGGATCACGTTTTGCTTTTTTGCACCGATGGTCGTCCGGCAGGGGGCGCAGGACGCGAATGTTCACGGCCAACCCGGACGGCACGGGCCTCTACCCCATTAATCGCGACGAGCAGGGTTACACTTCTCACTTCATTTGGCGCGACCCAACGCACATTCTGGCTTACACCTGGCACGGCTCACACGGGCGACGCTTTTATCTCTTTCAGGATAGAAGTGAGAAGTTCGAAGTAGTGGGCCCTGAGGTGATGACCCTGGACGGCCACTGCTCCTATCTCCCCAACCGGAATTGGATTGTTAACGACACTTATCCTGACAAAGAGCGCTACCAGCACTGCTATCTCTACCATGTGCCAAGTAGGAAGCGTTATCCACTGGGCCATTTTTATGCACCGCTCGATTACAAGGGAGAGTGGCGATGCGATACGCATCCGCGAGTCAGCCGCGATGGAACCAAGGTGGTGCTTGACTCTTCGCATGGGGGAAACGGTCGCCAACTTTACTTGATCGACATCAGTGAAATCGCTCTGAACTCCTAACGAGAGCTTCAACATGTCTATTGAAATTCATCGTCGATCTTCCTGGCTGATCACTGCCACCGGATGGGTGCGTGGCGTACAACCCTCCTCCGGCAGAAAAGTTCGCAGCTGGCTGGACCGCAGGGCCAAATTGCTACCTCACGTTTATGAAAGATCGAGAACCCATTCCGCTCTTATTCTCCCGATTACAGTGAAATTGAGAGAAGGTCAGCCTACTCATCTACAATCAACCGAGACCATGGATCTCACCCCCTTGGGCATTGCTGATTGCGTCATTCACCGGCAGTGACGTTGTCTACCTTCTCACGAGCAGGCACGCAGGAAAGGTGACTGGGCGTAAAGAGCGCAGGCTCTGGTTAGAGCGCCTTGGAGTGCATGTTGACAGAGTAGTTTGTTCGAGTGCCGGAACGTTGGTCTTAGCACCGCTGCTCTTCAAGGCGCTGATCATCAAGAGGAGATATTTTTTAGAAATGTCCACTCGAGATCGTCTTCAACTCCAACTGCTGTGCGACTCGAAAGGGAACATTGGGCGACGGCGATACTTATAGTCGAAGTGGTTCAGATTGGGGGCCGTAATACCCGGAGAATTCACTTCGATTACCTGCGCAGATACCGGTTCATAGGCGGCGCGGGGCGCTATAGCACCTTTAGCAATCAGAATTCTTTTCGACTCGGGCTTTATTCCCAAGCTCCTAACCTGCTCCAGGCTGAAAGGCGGCATACGAAGCGAGGTCAGAACAATAGTGTGACTTTCCGCAGTTTCAACGACTGCAGTCAGTCCCTGATAATTGGACCGTTTACCTCCATGACGAGGTTCCTTCTCGATAAAGTGACCGTCGTGTACTAAGCGCACCCGGCCTGTTATCTCGACTGGGTTACCATGCAATCGATCCGACTTACCTCCAACCCGGAGTGAAACCGTATTCCCGATCCCTGTTGAGACGCATTCTTGAACGGACTCAGGGTCACAAAGCACAACGAGTGTGTTCCTTAATCCCGCCTGCCGAACGGCTTCAAATACCACCGTGCCATCTCCTGGACTTCCACCTCCTACGTTGTCACCGACATCTAGGAGAGTCACCGGAGTCTCCTGACACTGGGCAGCCTCGCTAATCGCTTTGTGTGTCGGTAACCCGGTCACGTTACAACCTTCTCGCGTTTGCCAGGCCTCCTTCGCTAGGGCTAGAGCTCTTCGTTGGGCCAGATTGTAGTCTTTGTCAGCTACCACAAGGAGTGATGTCCCCATTTCCTCCACGTCGGCATAAGGAAAGCCGGGGGCGATGCTTGCTGACACTATGTCTTGCTGTTCGATAGTATTTTCCATCTTCTGATAGAGCTCTTTCATTGGAGAAGTATCAGTGCGTTGCGATAGCAGAGGGATAGCAAAGGGTGGTTTTATAAGCGCTTGCACAGGCTCGATCTTCCCATCGAGAATATCCGCTATGATCTGAGCTGCCTCTCTGCCCCGCTTGCGCTGGTCCAGATGGGGATAAGTGCGGTAGAGCACTGTCGCCGTAACATTGGAAATCATTCGCTCAGAAATGTTGGCGTGTAAATCAAGAGTCATGACAATCGGAAGGGAGGGACCGATTATCTCTCGTATTCGCTCACACGTGTACCCATCGGCGTCTCGACAGCGTTCGGCGACCATCGCACCATGCAGACAAAGTAGGAGGCCATCCAGAGACGTCCTTTCAAGACGGTCCAGAATCGTTGAAAGAATTCCGGCGTAAACTTCTCCCTCAACTGGGCCGGCAGGCACCGCCCACGCCGTCACAAGTGGTATAAGATCGAAACCGAACTTTGCCGCCTCTTCTATGATGCCGCCTATCTCGTTATCCTGCCCAAAGCGCACCTCAAACATGTTCCGCCTCGTGGTCCTGGGATTGAAACTGTTTGACTCGTGCATGAAGGCAACCAAACCTACTTTTTTCATTCCCTATTCCCTTCCTCCCAAGGTTCTCTAGAACGAGATCGGCACTTCCCTATTTGTTGCGCCAATTCTATCATCATTACGCGGATGACCGAATTCAGGAAAATGTGTCAGACTGCGGACTGGGAAAGGGACTCAGTGAGGGGTTGAAGTAATCGTGCATAGATAACTCATTTCCGAGGCTGAAAAACAACACATAAACGCCGCGTCCCCAGGGAAAAACTAAAAAGAAGGCTATGTTAACGAACTACTTCGACCCGCTCCCCTTGGAACGCCTTTGTTCCGGTCAATCTCAAGAGGGCAGACTACGACCACGGGCAGCTTGAAATAGTGGCCTCCAATGTTTGCCACCAACGTCGACAGTGGCGACTATGTTGCCATCAATGGGATGACCTTCGCGGGCGCATCGGCAAGACTTCGACCCAGCGTGTGCTAAAGAGTCCTACGCCTTGCTCAGGCGCTCGACAAGAGCTGCGAAACAGCCGAGTCAAAGGTAGTGGAGCTATCCGCCGTGAAAAGAAAGAAGAAACAAAGGCTTGACAAAGATTGCTGCGAGAATTACCGTTGCGAAACTTGGTTTTATCAAGCAGAACCACCCTAGAGTAAGGAAAGGCCTCTCAACAGTGGGTGCCGGTGAAGAAGGGGGACACAATGAGACCATCAGTTTGCTTTCTTCTGGCTTTCGCCTCAGTGGCCCTCATATTGGGATGTACGCACCAAGCAACGGGGACAGGAGATACAGGACACAACTCAGAGACACACCAGACCCAGACAAGCGGCATCCGGCTCGCACCAGGGGAAGCAAGAGGCATTCGAATTCTACCGGGGCAGTGGCGACCACACTGTCCCTTCGAGCAGATCGCCTGGATAAGTCCTCCATGGGCCAGCGCAGATTATATCCTGTTGGACTATCCTGAAGCGATCTTCTCTGACCAGGGTCTTCTCTATCTGAGCCATGTCAATCCAAGATATCCTGTCCTTTTTCCCAATTTGCCGAAGGTAACATGGCGCAAACTCCCCAGCGGATTAGTCTTTGACAGGTATCTGCCCAATGGAGTTCGTTTTGGAGGACGTGTCGTGAAAAAAACTGCCTCAACCGTGGAACTCCAACTCTACATTGAGAATGGTAGTGCCAAGCCGTTGACTAACATTAGGTTGCAGACCTGCGCTTACGTGCGCGCCATTAAAGAATTTGCAGATTTCAC
>JALLON010000220.1 GCA_027717925.1 Acidobacteria bacterium AH-259-G07
GGATTCTCACGGGCACAATTTGGGGTATTTGGGGGTGAGTCGAGGGGACTCAAGTTGTGCTGAAACCCGTGTCGTTATTGTGCCCGGGCCAGGACGATATATCCACACCGCCGCTATCAGTTTGGAGTGCGGGAGACTGATCTAGTGGGTGCAAGGGATCACGAGCTCCTGGCCAGGATGGATGATTGTGCTGGTAAGCCCATTGTAGAGCAGCAGGTGATCGGATCCCTTCACTCCACATTCTCTGAACTTGTCGGCTATTCTGGCAAGGTTGTCTCCCCTGCTCACAACGTATCTGACGTCCTGGCCCGGTGCAGCGTACACGTCAGCCACGAATTGGTGAAAATCGCCGCGAAGCGGGTGGCCATTAATTCTGTCGTGATAGGTGTCTTCATAGATCTTTGGAATCCGGATAATCTCTCCTTCTTTAAACCACACCCGAATATTCTCTCGCGGATTAAGGTTGCCGAGATTCCAGTGATCGGTTCCAAGAAGGAGGCCAAGCTCCAGATGGTGGACATCCCGAGGAGCGTCAAAATCAGCTGTCCGGGTGTCGAGTCGGGGTATGGAGATTCCATAACGTTCGGGCTCTAAACCGAGGGCAATTGCAGCCAGAACTCTGGGCACGAAATGTCTCGTCTGACGAGGCAACCGTCGGTAGATTCTCCTGAAGGCGTGCGGGTCAGATCGGTATCGAGCATACCTTCTTCCGCTGCTGTAATTGTAGTCCACCATCACAAGCTCCAGCTGCCAGTCGAAAACTCGAACTAAGTCCTCGAGATACTCAAGTTGCTTTTCGGTTGACTTGACAATGTCGAAGTAATCGCCGCCACGCAGCCCATATTTCCTTCCCGCCCACTGCATCTGCCAAATCCCCTTTGCATTGGCATGAGAAACGCTATAGTTGCGAAACAAGCTCTCTTGCATGCCCAAGCCAAAACCAAGCTCCACCGGCATGCCCGCAGCCTCGTACATCGGTCTGATGGTGTGCTCAAGGAATTGAAACCGACAGGCACCCCCAATGAAGGAGGCTCGTCCATCAGTGAGCCAGTACAGAATTTGTTGTTTGACATCGTCTCGGGTTTGGATGTGCTCGAAGAAATCTTTCACGATGCCAAACGGTTTTCGCGTGTCGCTCTGCGGATAAAGTCGATAGGAGTCCGATGGGTTTGTGGGTTCGAACACTCCTCGGTCCATAGCCGATTGCACAGGAGGTACTTCGTTCTTGCCAGATGGGGCTTTCTGCGCCACCGCGAAGCCCGTACCGGCAACTAGAGCAGTTGTGGAATAGTGAAAAAGCTGACGCCTTGATAACTCCTCCATCAGTACAAGATTATAAGAATCTCTCACAGGAGTCACGAACTTAAGCACTTGAGATTATCTGAACCGTAGATTCTCTGCAAAATCTGGATGGCAAAGACTTCATCAGGAGAAGTGAGGATGGTAAAGGGACCGCGTGCTCGACTATACTGACCCCGTGACGAACCGAGAAACCGCCCGGGTTGGAGTCTCGATGCGCATGAGTCTGGTTTTCGTTGTTCTGCCTCTTATGCTCCTGCCCAGGCTGGCCGCACAGGACTGGCCTCAATGGCGAGGCCCATCAAGTCACGGCGTTTCCTCCGAGTCCGGACTGCCCACGCACTGGGGCGCCAGTGAAAACATTGCCTGGAAAGTTTCGCTGGCCGGACTTGGTAACTCATCTCCCATCGTCTGGGGCGACCGGGTTTTCGTCACCTCGCAGGTCGGCAGCGCCCCTGTTCGGGAGGGCTCACATCCGCATCTTGCACGAGACGACCGTTCTCTCGTCGTACGTGAAAACCCCATCGGGGGTCAGAGAATGGAACCCGCAGCAGAGGGCGACGTCTTCCTCATCGTCGAAGCGTTTGGCCGATCCGATGGCGGCCGGCTCTGGGAATATCGTGTTGAGGCGACCGGCGAGTTTCCCCAACTCCATGAGAAGCACAACTTGGCCACTCCGACGCCGACCACCGACGGCGAGCACGTCTATGCCTGGTTCGGCAATGGACAGATCGTGGCTCTCGATATGGATGGAAACCCCGTCTGGACGCGCCATCTCGGCGTGGACTACTCCCCATTCCAGAACCAGTGGGGACACGGCAGTTCACCTGTCCTCTACGAGGATATCCTCATTCTACTGTGCGACCATACACCGGACTCCTACCTGCTGGCGCTCGACAAGAACACGGGGAAGGAGCGTTGGAAGGTGGACCGCGGCAGCGGCCGCACCTCGCACAGCACGCCGCTGATCGTCCCGGGACCGCGGGGGGACGAACTCATCGTCAACTCCAGTGAGCGCATCGACGCTTACGACCCAGCGAGCGGTAGGTTTCTCTGGCATGCCGGCAGCCCGCGCCAGACGCCGATCCCCTCACCGGTGTTTCACGAAGGCGTGATCTATATGAGCCGCGGGTATCGTAACAGCGACTTCCTGGCGATCCGCCCGGGCGGGCGAGGCGACGTGTCTGCAAGCCACATCGTGTGGCGGGCGCCGGGCGGTGGATCCTACGTTCCCTCCATCGTCCACTACGACGGGCTGCTCTATATGACCAATGAGGTTGGGGTGGTGACGTGCGCTGAGGTGAGCACAGGAGAGCGCGTCTGGCGGAAACGCCTCGGCGGCATCTTTTTTGCCTCTCCGGTCGCTGCCGACGGGAAAATCTATATGGTCAGTGAAACCGGCGAAACGTTTGTGCTGCGCGCCGGACGCGAGCCGCAGGTCCTCGCGCAAAACGACCTCGGGGAGCGCCTCATCGCTTCCCCGGCCATCTCGAAGGGGCGACTGTTGCTGCGCAGCGACGGGACGCTGTTCTGCGTCGGCGAATGACTGTGGCGTTTTCAAGCGACCATCAACGAGACCCAGTCTGAGAATTCCGAAGAAGTGGGCAAAATTCAAAGGATTCTTATGGAGAACAATATCCGGATCATTTGACCACCTGAAGGAGTCCTGGACCTGAAGCGACCGCCGGATGAGCAGCTGCGGAGCGACACGAGCAAATTCTTGAGTGTCTTTGCTCAAACGATTCTGAACAAGCTGGTGAGGTCTTCTTGGGGAGCACACTAAGTTTTGGGAGAAAAATCATCAGGCGTGCCTTTCAAACATGCAGAAAGTTCTTCCTGGTGATCAATCTCAATTTGGGGGGCAGCAGAATCAAACAGTTGAGAATATGCTACGATTGAAAACCGACATCAGAAAATCTAGTCCCGGCACCATTCAAAATCGTGAGGAATGCCTCAAAAGGTGAAGGGGAGGGTGGTGTTTACTGTTACCGTAAACCAGGTAGGAGATGTGGGATGAAAGCATTCGCCATTTGCTTTGCAGTGGTACTGATTGCCGTCGCCGTGTTGCCTGCGGCGCTGGCTCAGTCTGAGAAGGATTCACACCGTCACATGGGACATGTAGCCAAGAGTTGGCACGATACCCCCGGAAAGGTCGGACTGCTTACGATTTTGGAAGAGGAGGCCCAGATCGCTGCACGGCATGCGGACTTAGCGGCCCGCGATTTTTCTGATCTGGCGTCAATGCAGCGACATACGCGACACGTCCGCCATGCCATTGATGGCTCCAGTGAGTCTGGGGGTCCGGGTAAGGGGTACGGGGTAGCAAAAGCAGCTCAGGGAGTTTCCCGGCACATCACTTTAGCCTCCGAAGCAGGAGATGCTTCCGATAATGTGAAGCGACACTCCGAGCATGTCGACAGCAGTGCTCAGAATGTGGTGAATTGGGCAAAATGGGTCATGCACCTCAGCGGGAGAGTCTTAAGTGCCTCTGCGGCGGTTCAGGCTGCTCCCTTGGTACAGCGAGCCCAGGAGTTGACCCAGCACATCGTCGAAGGTACTGATGCCAATGGCGATGGCCATGTGAGTTGGCGACCGGGAGAAGGTGGTGTCGCTCAGGCCAAGCAACATATGGACATCATGGCAAAAGGGGAAGGTTGGTAGGCTAGACGGCTGTCCGGCGCTGGTTTTTGTTCTGTCCAACGACTGAGTGGGCTCAGTTGTCCTTCAAGGTGCCCGTCAAAGTCGCCCTGAAGTTCTGGCCTGACTTCATGCAGGAAGACCCCAAGACAAATACCTCCCAAAATCGAACACTGAGAAGCAGCCCAGGCTCTCCATTACTTCCAAGGGAGCTTGCGAAAACTTCCTGAGGAGAGTGAGAACGGAGAAGAGGTCATGAACATTAAAACAGGATTTTACCAGGGGTGTGTACTGTTCTTGCTTTTCATAACCGGTTGCTCCAGCAATGCCCAGGATGTGTCCACTCAGCAAGCCCTGGAAAAACAGTTCCAGGAGTCGATGTCGGGAGTCATCTTGGACGGATTTTTCAAGACCAATGATGCAGGTAACGAGCTAAGAAAGGAAAAGTACAGCATCACAAAGGTATCGAAGCTAGCGGGCGAATACTGGATCTTTCAAGCTCGGATTCAATACGGTGACCGCGATGTCACTTTACCAATACCGGTCACCATAAAATGGGCAGGCGACACCCCAGTCCTGACGTTGACGGACGCCACGATTCCAGGTCTGGGAACTTTTACAACGCGTGTGCTGTTCTACGGTGGACAGTATGTGGGAGTCTGGCGTCATGGGGAGCATACTGGTCAGCACTTCGGTCGGATCATCCCCCAAGATAGCCTCGGTAAGGAGTGAAACTTTCGATCAAAACGTGAGCTGGTGCCGACGGGGGAGTGAGTTCGACCGCTTTGAACTTTCACTACAAGCCTTGAGACTTGCTCTTGAGATCTCAGGCAGACACACACGGTACTTGCTGCATCCCACACGTCTAACCTGCAGTTG
>JALLON010000221.1 GCA_027717925.1 Acidobacteria bacterium AH-259-G07
TTCAAACGTTCATCTACTCCATCCCGGATGCTATAAGGGATCTCCGTCCTGGATCTCGAGTGTTCGTGCCTTTTGGTGCTCGCCATTTGGTCGGTGTGGCGGTCCGAGTGCACCAGGAGTCTCGAGAGGAGGAATTCAAGCGTGTTCGGGAGGTTCTAGATAAAGAACCTTTGTTTTCTCCGGAAGTGCTCAAGCTGGGTCTGTGGATGGCTTCTTACTATCTTGCTCCCCCAGGGGAGGCACTGCGGGTGATGCTGCCACCTGGGCTGTTAGTGAGGAAGGTCTCACTAGAGAAAGGCCGCAGTACCCAAAGGTTTTGGCCCGCAAAACGACAGTTGGCTGTAGTGGAAATAAGTTCTGTGGTAGCCGAACTGACTGAAAGGCAGAAGGAAGTGTTGCAGCTCCTGCACAGACGGCCATTCCCCGTTCTGGTGCACCCTTTCGTGCGTAAGACGGGTTGTAGTCAATCTGTTCTGCGAAGCTTGGCCTCCAAAAGGGTCATCCGGATGGAAGCGATTGAGGTGTATCGCTCGCCCTGGTCTCGGTGCGAGTTCCCTGAAGAGGCAAGAAAACACCGGCTGACTTCCGACCAGCAGCGAATCTTTGGAAAGATTGAGAAGCATCTCGCTGCGGGCCAGTTTCACAGCATGTTGATCCATGGAGTCACAGGAAGCGGGAAAACAGAGATCTACTTAAATGCCATCGCAAGTGCCCTGGCCCGCGGAAAGTCGGCTCTAATCCTAGTCCCTGAAATCGGGTTAACCCCTCAGATTTCTGATCAATTTCGAGCTTGGTTTGGGAAAGAAGTTGCAATTCTGCACAGCGCATTGTCCGACGGAGAGCGCTTTGATCAATGGCGGAGAATCCGAGCAGGACAAGCACGTGTAGTAGTGGGAACTCGTTCAGCAGTCTTTGCTCCACTTGCGGATTTGGGGGTCATTATTGTCGACGAAGAGCATGACGGCTCCTACAAGCAAGAAGAATTGCCTCGCTACAATGCTCGTGATGTGGCACTAAAACGAGGACAAATCGAAAGGGCTCTGGTCATTCTAGGCAGCGCGACGCCCCAATTGGAAACCTATTATCGCTCCGTCAGAGACAGCCACCCTGAATATGAGGCACTCACCTCGCGGATCTTGGAGCGTCCTCTTCCCAAAGCTCATGTGGTCGACATGCGAGTGGAGTTTCAAAAACGAGGCAAAGCCGCCGTAATCTCCCAACACCTCAGCGAATCCATTCGTGAGCGGTTAAAGCGGCGAGAGCAGGTCCTGATTTTGTTAAATCGGCGTGGATATGCATCAGCCTTACTGTGCCGAAGCTGTGGAAACACGGAGAGGTGCGAAAATTGTAGCATCAGTCTGACCTATCACCACGATTCAAACCGATTGCTTTGTCATTATTGTGGGTATTTGAGAGCTGTTCCAGAGCGATGTGGGGCTTGTGGCAAAGAATATATCTATTTCCTGGGTCAGGGCACTGAAAAGGTCCAGGAGATTTTGGAGAAACTCTTTCCGCAAGCCGCAGTGGACCGTTTGGATAGAGACACAGTTCGGAGAAAGGGAAGTTTTCAGAAGATTCTGGGGGCTCTGGCATCCGGCCGGACAGATATCTTGATCGGGACACAGATGATCGCTAAGGGACACGATTTCCCACGGGTTACACTGGTCGGAGTATTAAACGCGGAGCAAGCTCTACGCATGGCGGAATTTCGTGCCGCAGAAAAGACCTTTCAGCTTCTGACTCAAGTGGCCGGGCGGGCGGGAAGGGGGGAGCAACCCGGGGAAGTCATTATCCAAACCTATTATCCGAACCATTACAGCCTCAAGTACGCTTGCGCCCAGGATTACCGCCTATTCTTTGAGGAGGAGATTCGCTTCCGCCGCAATTTTCAGTATCCTCCTTTCACAGCTCTGGCCAATCTGATAGTACACGGAGACAGGCACAGAAAAATCCGGCACCTGGCGGATCAGGTGCTGAGTCTATTGCTTCATAACCGGGACAATCTCTCCGTAAAGAGACGCATGAGGATCCTAGGACCTGCCCCGGCAGCACTTGAGAAGCTGAAAGGCCAATACCGGCTTCAGATCCTGATCAAGACCACTAGTCGGAAGGAACTGCACCAGGTGCTCGAGTGCACCTTGAATGACCTGCGTGAAAAGAAGGTGAGTTTGAAGGGAATCTCCATTGATATTGACCCCATCAGCCTGCTCTAATGGAGATGTGGCGCCGGTTTGCATCTATTTGGACGTCCTGGAGGGGATGGTCGAACATGCTCGTCGTGAGTACCCGTTCGAGTCTTGTGGACTCCTCTCCGGTACGGGACAGGCAATCGACGGCATACGCTCCACCAGCAATCAAAAAAGAAGCCGGAAGGAATTTTTTGTGCCTTTCGAGGAACTTTTTCTGTTCTTTAAGGAGTTGCGGCGAACCGGCAAGCAGCACCTGGGGATTTACCATTCTCATCCAACAACTGATGCCGTTCCCTCTGCTCGTGATGTTGCTGAGTTTCATTACCCGGATGTGAGCTACTGGATTGTCTCCTTGAAAGAGAAAAAGCCTGATATCCGCTGTTTTTTGTGGAAGCAGGCAGGTTTTCAAGAAGTACCCTTCACCACAATAATGCAGAGTTATCCCCAGAACATTGAAAACCCAAACAGAGCCGCGACTGTCAAGGAGCGGCAGGAAACTTAACGTGCACGGTCTCCCACCGCTCCCTCATAGTCGCGGCTCTGTTTCGGTTGAGGGTTTCGTCACGGGCACAGTGTTGATTGAAAACGGCCGGCCGGCTCTGGAGTTACGTCAAATAACGACTAGAGTGTAAAATGGAATCAGTGGACATCCCAACAAGCCGACGAGACGTCTTTGTCAATCTCCGAGGTTGGGTTCCAGCCGAGCTGGTGGGTTTTCTTGACCAGATTCTGGTTCTGCTGCCCGATGAACTTAAGTATCACCTCAAAGAAGTGATTGATTCTCTTCCCCTTGAAGGCGATCATATGCAAAAGGTCCTTGAGCTGGTCCGAAGTCAATGGAGGGACATTCAGTCTCAGGATTGGGTGCAAATCGTGGTTGTCGGTCCGGCGCGCACAGGGAAGTCCTCGCTCGTGAGGGCAATGTCTAGAAAGCAAGCCGATGCGTCTCAAGGAATCTTCGCGATCGTGGATGTTCAAGGCTTGGATGAATACCTTGGGTACGAGCCCGATCGATCGGTACCTGAAGAACTCCAGCATGCCGACCTGGTCTTGCTCATCTTAGATGCTCAATATGGCGTGGCGGACTCGACTGTGCAGATGTACGAGAGACTTAAAAGTTTGGATAAGCCGATGCTGGTCGTCCTCAACAAAATGGATTTGGTTGAAAGCCCTGGGCTCTCGGTCAGAGAGGCTGGAAGACGATTAGCTACGAATGTATTGGGGGTCTCCGCCGTACAACCAGAGACCATCGATAAGTTATTGAGAGCCGTAGTGGCGACCAGTCCCAAGACACTTTATCCCCTTACCCAAAATTTTCCGGAGTTTCGTCGCAGCATTTGTAACGGAATCGTTACCCAGGCAGCATGTGCCACGGCAGTTGTCGGAGCTATTCCGATTCCGGTGAGTGACCTCTTGCCCATCACTGCTATTCAGACGGGGATGCTCTTGAAGATTGCAAGAGCTTTTGGATATCGACTCAACCGGGAAAGAGCACGTGAGCTGCTTCCCATGTTAGCGGCCGGGGCTGCTGTTCGAGAAGGGAGTCATCGACTTCGATGCCGCTTTCCCGAGTATCGGAAACTCATCGCCGTATTGATTGCGGGCATCTGGACTTTCGTTTTAGGACAGGCTGCGATCCAGTACTTTGAGAAGTTTTCAAACTTTTTCAACCGCGATTACGCAATCGGCCGGGAGAATTGAATGGAAAGGCACTATCACCAGCACACAGGCGCCTCTAAGAAAGAATCGCTGGAGGAAAGCCGGGAAAATTTAGGGGCGCAGGAGGTGAGTCGCCGCAAGGGAACCCGTGCCCTGCGGGTTGCACTGGTCATCACTGTGACCTTTATGCTCGCGGAGTTCCTGGGGGGCCTCTGGACCAACAGTTTGGCGCTTTTAGCCGACGCCGGGCACATGTTGACCGATGCGGCGGCATTGGGGCTGAGCTTGTTCGCGGTTTGGTTCATTCGCCGGCCGGCGACCTCGGAGAAAACTTATGGGTATTTCCGAGTGGAGATCTTGGCTGCCCTGATCAACGGCGCGACTCTGCTGGTAATTGCCTTCTTCATCCTCTTGGAAGCTTATGAGCGTTTTCTCCAGCCGGAAGAGATCAAAAGCTTCGAAATGCTTGTAATCGCCGTCTTGGGACTGGGAGCCAACTTGTTTAGCGCCTGGATCTTGTACAGCAGTCAGGAGGAGAGTCTCAATATTCGAGGAGCTTTCCTGCACGTCATGGGCGACGTGCTGGGCTCGGTGGGAGCCATCGGCGCTAGTTTGGCTATCATCTTCTGGCAAGCCTATTGGGCCGATCCTGCAGTGAGCGCCCTGGTGAGTTTTCTCATCCTGTTCAGCGCCTGGAGACTGGTCAAAGATTCCGTCCTTGTCCTTTTGGAAGGCACACCGGCGCATGTCAATTTGGCAGCCATGAAGAGTGAACTTCGTAAAGTTCCTGGCGTGGAGTCAGTGCATGATCTTCACGTGTGGACGTTAACCTCAGGGGTTCATGCCATGACCTGTCATGCGGTGGTGGACGGAGAAGACAAACGGTACAGAATCTTGGAACAACTCATAGCTGTCTGCCGAGAACAGTTTAACATTCGCCACACGACCATT
>JALLON010000222.1 GCA_027717925.1 Acidobacteria bacterium AH-259-G07
CCTGTGCTATATTTTGCGGAGTCATGAACATTCTCGGTCTCCACTTCTTTCACCCCAATGCCGCAGCAGCCGTCTTTATTGATGGCAAGCTTATTGCCGCGGCTGAAGAGGAGCGTTTTAACCGAGTCAAGTTCTCCGCCGGCATCCCTCTTTCGACAATCGCTTTCTGCCTCAAGCGAGCCGGCCTGGAATTCAGAGATATTGATGTCATCACCTACGCCCGTTCCGCAAATACGCGAATCGTTAACAAAGACCAGGTCCATTTTCAAGATCGCATCTACAAAATCAGTTCTGTGTACGATCGCTACCGCATCAACTTGAAGTTGATTAATTTCAAAGAAACCCTGGCCCAGCATTTCGATGTTCCGGTGGAGACACTAGTTTTCAAACTTCAGGAACAGGATCATCATCTGTCTCACATGCTTTCCGGATTTCTTTACTCCCCTTTTGAGGAAGCTATCCTAATCTCCTGCGATGCCTTTGGAGACTTCGTGTCTCTGAAGACAGGAATCGGACGCGGCCGCTGCATTGAAACTCTATCTCAAGTTGAATTTCCTCACTCAGTCGGACTCTTCTACACCATGGTCAGTCAGTTTCTGGGTTTTTCCAACTACGGCGACGAGAGTAAGGTAATGGGACTTTCGACCTTTGGTTATCCCGAATATACCGACCGTCTTCGTACCATTATTTCTCGCGAAAATGGATCGCTCCGCTTAAATCTCAAATACTTCACGCAGCAAAATGGAGTCGGCACCTCCTGGGCCGACCATACCCCCGACATTAGCCGACTTTACAACGACAATTTAGAGCATCTACTTGGATCTCGAAGAGAGCCTGAAGAAGAGATCACAGGTCGTCATCAGAACATTGCCTCCTCCATGCAGCATTTGACCGAAGAGATCATCTTTCCCATCATCGAGGAGCTTTACGCTCAGTATCATATCTCCCACTTGGTCTTCACTGGAGGTCTGGCTTACAACTCCCTGCTCAATGGAAGAATCTTTGCTGAAACCGCGATCGAACGGGTCTATGTTCCCCCGGCGCCCGGCAACAGCGGGCTGTGCCTGGGGTCGGCGCTCGCCTTCCTGGGAGACTCTGCCCCTCGCTCAGAGATGAATCACGCCTTTTGGGGCCCGGAGTACTCTTCGGCGGAGGTAACCCGCGTCCTTGAAAGCAGGGGTGTGCGCTTGGAAAAATTGTCCGATCCAGTGTCTACAGCCGTCAAGCTCCTAGTGTCTGGAAAAACTGTCGGCTGGTTTCAGGGACGGATGGAGTTTGGACCCCGGAGCTTGGGAAGCCGCTGTATTTTGATGAATCCTCAAACTCCGGACCCTCACCAGATCAAGCGGCGCGATTATTTGAAACCGTTTGGAATCTCAATCCTCGAAGAGAGCGTGGGTGACTATTTTCATGACGGTCACCGCTCTCCCTTCATGTCTTTCATGGGAACCATCCGGGGAAAGTGCCGCCGGCAGTTCGAAAATGTTCTTCTGAACAACTACTGCCGATACCAGACAGTGGGTCCGGAAAATCCTCTATTGCACAAGCTGCTCGTTCAATTTCGAGAGCAAACGGGCTTGCTCTTTCTCATCAACACTTCACTTAATCCAGAAGGCGAACCGATCATAGAGTCACCCGAACAGTTGATTGATAACTTCGAAAAGATGCACCTGGATGCAGCTATCCTGCAAGACATTCTGGTTGAGGGGCCAAAATTTAAATTTTAAAGACACGGCCCCGTTGCTATAATCTACCGATGCGCTTCGTACTCTTCGATGTTGACGGCACGCTGCTGCTCACAGGTGGAGCCGGCACTCGCGCTCTAAAGAGTGCTTTAGAGCAGACATATGCGCTCCCAAACGGCATCAGCGGGGTACGGCCTGGGGGAAAAACCGACCCCCAGATTGTACGAGAGGTGCTGCAACGCTACGGCGGAGAAAACCGCTTCACCGAAGAGAACTTATCCTTTCTATTTCCCATCTATCTCTCGTTTCTAAGAGAAGAGCTCACCGCAAGCCACAACTTTCTTGTTTTGCCCGGCGTCCGAGAACTGGTCTGCACCTTGAGCCGAAAGCAAGACTTCTTGCTGGGCTTAGCCACGGGAAATCTGGAGCAGGGAGCCCAAATGAAACTGGAGCGCGCCGGTCTGAGCTCCTTTTTCCTCTTTGGCGGTTACGGTTCAGACGCTGAGGATCGGACAGATTTGATCCGAGTTGCGATCGAGCGTGGTCATGAAAGAATCGCTCCGGTACGCCCTGAATGTGTCTTCATAGTCGGAGACACCCCGAGAGATATCGTTCATGGCAAGGAAGCGAGAGCTCAGACGGTTGCAGTCGCCAGCGGTTCCTACTCACTGGATGCTCTGAAGGCCTACAAACCCGATTTCGCCGTTGCCTCCCTCGATCCAATCGAGCCCATTGTAGAGTTCCTTGAGAGTTGAGCCGTGAGAAGTCTCTCGGCGCGCAGCGCCGGATCTGCGCCCTCCCACACCAGCTCTTTCCTGGCCGTGACGTGCTTGAGCAATTCCGGCCTGTCTAAAAAGTACGTGGGCTTCATTTTCACTTTGCTGAACAGCTCACGCGCCTGATCATCCCAATGTCCAGATTCAGGATGATCGCTTTGCCCGAGCGGGACGACTGTGTAGGAATGGGGTGGGTCACTCAGGATGACGAGCTGGGTCGCACTTTGACCCCTGTACCCCACATAGGTGCGGTCCTCTCTGTGCTGAAACCCAATGGCACGCGGCGTGGCCATACCACTGACACGCAAAGATCCTCCGCCCACAGGATAGTCCGCGTCACTTCCCTTCCTCCCCACACGAAATATCTGACCATACATCACCTCGAGACTGCCAAAATCCGACAGCAGCCCTTTCGCACCGGCCTGTAGTGCCTCGTGCAGTCGCCGCGGCGCCAAAGCCTTTTTCGGTGCCTCCCCGGGTTCGACCAGCCGGGCCAATTGACGACCCAGACTGTCTTTCCAGTACTTATAAGCAACTGCTCCTGTTGAATCGAAATCGCTGCGGCGATTCCAATCCAAAATAAGATCATAGAATCTTTTCAGGTCGGGTTGCTCCGGAGAACCCGCATTTCTCAGAAGCTCCTGCCACAGTTCGGCCTTGTATACCTGCGTGCTCAGGGTCATCTCCATGGCATCTTTGACGCTAACCCTATTGTTCTTGTCAAGCAGTTCCAGAACCATGGCCGCCCTCTGATGAAGGTTTTCGCTCTGATCGTAAAGGTAAGGGCGATCCTTGAACCTGGCTTGGGTGAGCGGGCAATCTTTCATCATGAAGATGGGGGCGATGTTACAGTTCTGCATGTACCCCTGAGGTGGATTGGTAATCTGGATCAAGTCGGAGAGAGGATGAATCCCCTTCCACTCACTGGCTGAGGTATATCCCGGGACCGGGCGAGAAAAGTTGAAGCCTTTCGGGCGAATGGGCACACGTCCATTGCGCAGGTAGTAAATGTCTCCCTGCACCGTTCCCACCATGATGTTTTGAGCCATCAACTGCAGCATGGCGAGCGCTTCTTTCATCTCCTTCAAATTTCGAGACGTTATCATCCTGTAGATTTGATCTTGAAGCTTAACCTGGTCAGCGTACGGGATTGCGACAGCGTAGGCTTTGTTCCCCCTGCGCGCCACGATGGGTCCGTGGTGGGTTGACTCAATCTCCAGGTCCACCCACCGTACCCGGTCGCCTTCTTTGACACCAATTCGCTCTCTTCGAACGGTCATGTCCCGCCACTGCCCCTCATACCTGTACTGACGGGGATTGTGAGGGTTAGTCTCCTCCTCATAGACATCGGAGGTATCCGGACCGCCGGTGGTCATTGCGATCGACAGGTATCGGTTGTGACCCAGAGCGGGAAAGGGGGTGCCAACGATGGCCACGCCGGAAAGTTGAATCTCCCCTCCGTAGAGCCGGCATTCGTAAAATCGGAATTGACCGTACCAGTTCAGATGTGGATCAATCAGGGCAATGGGAGCGCCGAACGCAGTGCGTGTGCCGGCCACCAACCACTGGTTGGAGCCTCGGTAGGGAAGTGGATCGGGTTTGATGTTGGCTCGGCGAAGGTCACCATGCGCTTCTCCCAGAGGCCAACCCCAGATGATGTACCGCTCTAAAGCCACCGCCTGCCAAGGGTGAAGTTCGGGAGCCCACTCGGGAACTTGCTCCGGGTGTTCGCGCATAAAAGTCCTGACTCCTTCCTGAAAAGCTTCAATGCATGCTCTCCCCTTCCTAGCCAGAGTGTTGTATCTTTCCCGGCTCACGGCCGCATGTCGGAAAGCCCGCACAATGTAGTCACTCCGAAAATTCTCTTCTCCGCCAAAGATCTCTGCCATCGTTCCTTCAGCGCGCCGGTAGTTGCGCAAGAGCTCCTCCAGACGATCCTCTGCCTGAGCGTAGCCAGCCCCAAAAGCAACCCCCTCTTCCGTGTCAGCGAAGATGTGGGGAACGCCGTACTCATCGCGGTAGATGGTGACCTTTTCGGCCCCTACGCAGGTCCACAGAAGAAAAAAAGTGATGACCTTAGCTGAGATCTTGGTCATAGCGTGCGTTGGTACTAAAGTTTTTCGTGCTGTGGTACGGGGCTCACTCACATAACGTATGAAGGCACCAAGGCACGAAAACACGAAGGCACGAACGCACCAAGAGGTCTCACCAGGAATCCGCCTTGTGATATTCCTCAAAACACTTCAACAAACCAGCTCGGCCCGGCTGGGACAATCCGTGCTCCATGCCGACAAAACCGCGATATCCGGTCTGGTAAATCG
>JALLON010000223.1 GCA_027717925.1 Acidobacteria bacterium AH-259-G07
CTACGATGCTAACGGGTATCGGTACACAAGTAAGGTCTTTCCCCCCTATCGGCACCAGCCCGGCCTCACGCCCCACCCACAACGCCATCCTAAAGGCCATCAGTATGGCAAAGTTGAAGTGCCGCCTGAGCCTTTCAATCCATCCTCTTGGCGCCATTCATCCGACTACCTTTATGGTGCGGATCTTTATAATTTTGCCTATTACTGGGAGGCCCACGAGGCTTGGGAGGGGATATGGAAGACGACGAAGAGAGTCGACATCCCAGGCATTTATTTGCAGGGGTTGATCCAAATTTCGGCTGCCCTGCTTAAGCGCGAGCAGGGAATCAGACGTGGCATGAAAAGTTTAGCCAGGGCGGGCTTGGGCAAGCTGCGAGAGGTGGTGTTTCTTCACCCCTTTTATTGTGGCCTTGATCTTGAGGACTATGTCGAGCGTATGGAGATGGTCTTCAAGGAAAAAAATCTGTCCGCCTGGCCGGTCGACCCAAGAATCCGTCTGATTGAGGTCAGTTGAGGGGTGATGGGTGGGGGTCAGGGTCTGACCCCTACCACCCCCTGACCCCCACCCATCACCCTGTAATGGCGCCTTCGGAGGCAGAGGAGACCATGCGGGCGTACTTGGCAAGAACACCGTTTTTGTAGCGAGGTTTAGGGGGTTTCCACTGCCGGAGGCGCTTGTTGATTTCGGATTGAGACAGTTCGACCTGCAGCAGGCGCTTTTTGATGTCCAGAACAATGCTGTCTCCATTGCGGACCACTGCCAGCGGTCCGCCATCGGCGGCTTCAGGGGCGATGTGGCCCACGACAAAACCATGGGTGGCTCCGGAAAAACGCCCATCCGTGATCAGCGCCACTCCATCGCCCAGGCCGGCACCCTGCACAGCTGCCGTCACCGATAGCATTTCTCGCATTCCCGGTCCCCCTTTGGGACCTTCATAGCGGATCACCATCACGTCACCTGACTTGATCTTGCCGGCTTTGACTGCAGCGAAGGCGTCTTCTTCGCGGTTGAAAACGCGGGCCGATCCACGGTGGCTTGTTCGATCGACTCCGGAGATCTTCATCACGCATCCGTCAGGAGCAAGATTTCCGCGCAGGATCACCAACCCTCCACTTTTCTTGAGAGGATCGGAGGGGGGTCGAATAACCTTCTGTCCTTTCTTTTCTCGTCCCCGCTTTGCCTCTGCACCGATGGTGCGACCAGTGACGGTCAACTCATCCGCATTCAGGAGTCCAGCTTGCCAAAGATACCTGGCTACCAGAGGCATTCCTCCGGCCTTATACATGTCAGGCGCTGTGAAGCGTCCCGTCGGCTTAAGATCGGCCAGCACGGGTGTCTTGCGAGAGATACGATCGAAGTCATCAATCGAGAGTCGGACCCCAGCTTCGCGGGCCAAGGTCAAGAGATGCAATACGGCGTTGGTCGAACCGCCTGTGGCTATCACGCCGGAAATGGCATTCAAAAGTGCCTTACGCGTAATGATCCGACGTGGTTCAACGCCTTTTCGGAGAAGCTTCATGACTAGCCTGCCGCACTCGAAGGCGACTTTTTCTTTGCGCGGATCTACGGCGGGAACTCCGTTGAAGCCCATGGGGGAAATTCCTAATATCTCCAGCGCGGTCGACATAGTGTTGGCGGTAAATTGCCCTCCACAGGCTCCGGCTCCAGGACAAGCGAAGCTCTCAATGGCTTGCAGTTCCTCGGCCTTGATTTGTCCACTGTTGTAGGCACCAACCGCCTCAAAGACGTCCTGAACGGTCAGCTTCCGGCCTTTGTATTCACCCGGCATAATTGATCCGCCATAGAGTATGAGTCCTGGAATGTTCAAGCGGAGCAAGGCCATGGCCGAACCTGGAATCGTCTTGTCGCAACCCGTAATAGCAACCAGAGCATCGAAAAGGTGTCCACGGCACACCAGTTCAATCGAATCGGCAATGACTTCCCGGCTCACCAGAGAGGCTTTCATGCCCTCGGTTCCCATTGCAATCCCATCGGTCACGCTGATGGTGTTGAACTCAATGGGAGTACCACCGGCGGCACGAACCCCTGCTTTTACCTTCTCGGCCAATTGCCGGTGGTTGAAATTGCACGGTGTGACCTCGATCCAACAGTGAGACACGCCCACCAACGGACGTTTTAGATCTTCGTCGGTAAATCCGATCGCTTTGAAGTAAGAACGGGCCGGTGCTCGATCCGGTCCCTCCAAAAGAGTGCGACTGTTGTGCCTAAGATCAAAAGCCATGGTTGTTGTCTCCTGTCGGTTGACGTGCTGTCGTGACTTCGTGCTTTCGTGAGTTCGTGCTTTCGTGCTGTGGTGCTGTGGTGCTGTGGTGCTGGGGTGCTGTTGGCACGACGGCTCTAAATTCCGAAGCCACGGTCATGTTTGCCTCTGCAAGTGGCCGATTATAACCCACCTAGCCCTGCGCATGCCCCCATAAGAAAAGCTGGACAACCGCCGCGCCTTGCGCTATACAGGGCGCATGCAAAAAACACAAACCATTCAAGAGCAGTTGTCCAGCCTCGAAGTAATCCTCATGGTACGCCAGTGGCTCGAGAAAAACAAGAGCGGAGGGCGCCGAGCGTTAGCGCAGTATCTGTGCCAAGAGCTTGATCTGCGAGACCCGGTGGGAAAGCCACGACTGGCGGGGGTGCACAAAGCCTTGCGGGTGCTCGAGTCCAGGGGCTATTGGCAGCTTCCTGAGCCTCTGGGTGTGCTGGCGCAAAGATGGCAAGCGCGACGACTGGAGGAACCGGTTGCGTCGCCGCAAGGGGTGCCGTGGCGGGTAGAGGCCGTCAAGGGATTGCAATTGGTGGAGGTGAGCAGCCAAGACGATGAGCTTTTCCGAATCTGGAACGAGCTGATGTTGAGCGAACACCCGCTGCACAATTGCCGGCTGGTGGGCCGGCAGTTGCGTTATCTGATCGGATCGGATCATGGCTGGCTGGGAGGGATGGGTTTGGGTTCTTGCGCGCTTCGCTTCAAGGTGCGGGATCGATGGCTGGGGTGGGATGAGCCCACCCGCAAGAGCTTTCAAGAGCGGCTGATCAATCTGACCAGGTTTCTGATTCGTCCCCAGGTCCAGTGCCAGAATCTGGCTAGTCGAGTGCTGAGCTTGTGTCTGGACCGAGTGGGCCGCGATTTTGCCCAGCGCTACGGGTTTGAGCCCTGGTGGGTGGAAACCTTTGTGGACCGGGAGCGCTACTCGGGCACGTGCTTTCGGGCGGCCAACTGGCGGTATATCGGGGCCTCGCAGGGGCGAGGGCGAAGCGCACCGAACCGGCAGGTGACCAGCTGTAAGGACCTTTACCTCTACGAGCTGAAGCCGGACTGGCGACGGTCGATGGGCCTGCCGGTGCCCAGCGAAGAGATTGAGCCGGTGAAGGTGCAAGAGGCGCTTCAGAGCGAGAGTTGGGTAGCCGATGAGTTCGGGCAGGTGGATTTCGGACATAAAGCCACCGAGAGGCGGCTGCTTCGTATTGTCGGCAGTAAGGCCGAAAACCCCTCGGCTTCCTATACGGAATGCTTTGGGGGCAATCGTCATCAGCTCAAAGCCTACTATCGGTTCATCGGCAATGAACGGGAACAGATCTGTGCGCAGGGGATCCTGGCTGGGCACCACCAGCGGACGGTGGGGCGGATCAAAGACAGGAAGCGAGCCCTGGCGATTCAGGACAGCACGGATCTGGATTTTTCCAAACGCTTGCACTGCAACGGGCTGGGCGTGATCGGCAAGAACCAGACCGGAGCCGTCAGCGCCGGGTTGAAGATGCATTCCTGCCTGGCGCTGGGCGAGGAAGGGCTGCCGCTGGGGGTGCTGAACATGCAGATCTACGCGCCGGAAGTGGGGGCAAACAAAGCACCGAACCGGCCCATCGAAGAGAAAGAATCGTACCGTTGGCTGCGCACGCTCGAAGACCTGAGTCAGATCTCGGAATCCCTTCCGCAGACCGAACTGATCTGTATCGGGGACCGGGAAAGCGACATCTTCGAGCTGTTCGACTATCGTCGGCGCCGGGCCCGAAAGGTTCACCTGCTGGTCCGTGCCAACTACAATCGCTGCCTGCAAGACGAGTCGCAAAAGCTCTTCGACCACCTGGCGGATTTGCCCGTGATGGCGAAGGCGCACCTTAAGGTTCCCCGTCAGCGGGAAAAGAAGTCCAAGCCCAGCCAGCCGGGACGCATTGGGCTGGCGGCCCGCAGGGCCCATGTCGAGCTGAAATGGAAGAAGGTAACGGTGGCCGCGCCCAATACGGTGCAAACCAAAGACTTGCCTGCGGTCGAGCTTTATGCGGTGGAGGTTTTTGAACCCCATCCACCCAAGGGAGCCAAAGCCTTGCATTGGGTGCTGCTGAGCACCGTGCCCATTGATTCGCGTAAGCAGGCCCTGCGCTGCCTGCGTTGGTACACTTTGCGTTGGCGCATTGAAGAGTGGCATCGGGTTCTCAAAAGTGGCTGCCACATTGAATCGCACCAGCACCGCAGCGCCCAAAGACTGGCTCGTGCCATTGCCATCGATGCGGTCATCGCCTGGCGGGTGATGTTGTTGACCCTGCTCGGACGGGAAGTTCCCGAAATCCCCTGCGAATTGATCTTTTCGCCTTGGGAATGCCAACTGCTGGAAACGCTTCAGCCCATGCTGGCCCCCGAAACCATGGAGGGTCAAAAAAAGGGGCTCTAAACATCGGCACCGCTTCTGTTATCATCGCTCGACTGGGCGGGGCTTTGAACCGAAACTCAAGA
>JALLON010000224.1 GCA_027717925.1 Acidobacteria bacterium AH-259-G07
AGCATCTGATCGTAAATGCGAATCTCGTCGATGTCTCCACCCCGTTGGTACTGCTCCATCGTCACCACGTCCTGGGGGCCGATGACGTCGCCGTGGGCCCCGAACTTGTCCAGACCGGCGTCGAAAACGGCCGCCACATCCTTCTGGCCCACCAGTTGGCCATCCACGTAAAAGCGCACCCCCCGCGTCTCATCCCAGGCCAGCGCCAGGTGCACCCACTGGTCGGCTTCGGGCAGAGCCGAAGTGGTGTAGGAGACCCCCGGGCTCGCGCCAGGCTGAGGTCCGTGACAAAGGCGTCAAAGCCCTGGCCGTTGAAGTCCATGCGCAGCCAGTCCATGTCGATACTGGAGTGATCCGAATAGGAGACATGGAAGATGGGGAACGGGGTACTCCCGATGGGATCGCGGGCCCGCCAAAAAAAGGCCAGAGTGCCGCGCTGGGCATAGATGTTTCCGGGAGCGGAATAGGCCAGGATCTGGGTGAAGTGGGGGCAGCGCAGCCCAGGCCCCAGGGCCCCATCGGGGATGATCTCGATATCCTGCAGGGCCGCCGGTTGCGAGTCGCCTCTGGCAAAATCCGCCCTCAATCCCTGACTCCCCGATAGGTAAAAGAGCAGACCCGCGTTATGAGAAGGCTCAGCTGCGGAGGGCTCCCTCGCAGCCAGCGAAGATCCAGCCAGCAACAGGATTGTCCCCAGGATGAGATTCCGGCCCGTCTTGGTGGCAAGTTCCGCCATTATTGAGGGTGAATCGGGTTTCCACATCAGGATCCGAAGCTGTGCCGTCACGTAATGGTGCTCAGAATACTGTAGATATTCAAGATCAATATTCTTAATAGCAAAGATTCGAGAAAGAAGCGAACCTTTCCGCATCAACAGCCAAGGAGTTCTTTTCGGAGTCTACGGAGATTGAAGGGGACAGTAACCGACATCCCAGTAACCGACATCCCATTACAGTGAAGCGAAACCCATCTCAGTCGACGATCTGAACGACTGGGTGAACTGTCTGGGTGGCAGAAGAGAGGTGAAGACGCCGAATCTGGACCGCCTGGCTTCACGGGGTGTGTTATTCACAAACGCCCACGGCCCCAACCCAGGTAGGCTAATGTCCTAATTAAAGAAAGACATCTTCTGACATCTCTCGTGTTGATATGTTCCATGGGATCGACGACCCTGGCTGGCCCACCTCCTCCAGACTTGAATTTTTCTACCCTAGTCGGATTGCCTGATCTTCAAAACCCTTGTGAGGTTAGACGAGTGTGGTAAGCTATCGAACGTGATATGAAAGTTTGTTGTATAATTAAACCGCGAAAAGAGAGGAGTTTTCCCACTCAGATCACGATGTTAACGATTGAGAGAAGAATCTTTTTTATATTTTGCTTGCTTGGGTTTTTGCTTTCTCCCACTTTGATCAAGGGTGAAGCCTCTGAGGAGGACAGCAGACAAAAGCTGTTGCAGAAAGAGGAGGAACAAGACTACTTCAAGAAGTGGGTTAATAAAGATGTCGTTTATATCATAACCCCTGAAGAGAGAAGTGTTTTTGAAAGCCTGACGACCCCAGAAGAGAAGGAGCAATTCATTGAGCAGTTTTGGTATCGGCGTGATTCGGACCTGACCATTAGAGTGAACGAATTCAAAGAGGAGCATTACCGGCGCATTGCCTATGCGAACGAACATTTCACCAGTGGAGTACCAGGGTGGACGACAGATCGCGGGCGCGTCTATATCATCCATGGTCCCCCGGTCGAGATTCGGTCTAACCCTTCTGGAGGTCATTACCAACGCCGTGTTTACGAGGGAGGGGGGACTACCAGCACTTATCCCTTCGTGGTCTGGCGTTACCGATATATCGAGGGAATTGGTCCGGACGTCGAACTCGAGTTTGTAGACCCCAGCTGGACCGGAGAATACCATCTGGCCATCGATCCCTCGGAGAAAGATGCGTTCGCAGATATCCCTGGTAAGGGGCTCACCTTTGCCGAGCGGCTAGGGTTTGCCTCAAAAGCGGACCGACGATTCCGTCGGGAGAAGTATCTCACGATCGAACGGGAAAAGGACAATCCTTTTACCCGCTATGAAACGTACGTCAACGTTCAACGCCCCCAAGAAATTAAGTACCAAGATTTGAAAGAAATCGTCGACATCAACGTCACCTATAGCAATCTACCTTATGAGATTCGAAACGATTGCTTTAGGTTAAATCAGAGCCAGGTTGTGGTACCGGTGACTCTTGAGCTAGAGAATAAGGAACTGACCTTCAAAGAGGAACTGGGCATACATCGAGCCCAAATAGCTCTTTACGGTATTGTGACCAGTATCACCAACCGGGTCGTGGCACAATTTGAAGACGACGTGGATGTCTTATTTCAGTCTAAAGAACTAGAGCGAGGACGACTAGGCCGTTCACTGTATCAGAAAATGCTGCTTCTAGATCAGAAGACGCGGTACAAACTGGACTTGGTGGTCAAAGACCTCAACAGCGGGAAGGTTGGTGTCAAGCGCCAAGCTATCATCCCCACCCGTTACACCGACGAAAAACTCACCGCTAGCTCTCTAATCCTGTCTGATTTTATTCGGCCTGTGGAAGAAGTCCCCAAAGAAGAGCAGATGTTCGTACTGGGAGATATAAGGATTCACCCAAGTCTGAGCAACAAATTCTCAGTGGACAAATGGTTGGGTGCCTACCTACAGGTTTACAATGCGAGCCTGGATCAGACCACTTTAACGCCCTCCTTACGGATCAACTACAGGATCTTACGTGATGGCCAAGTCGTACTTGAACATGTCGATGAGCGCAACGAAACGGTACAGTTCTACTCGGGGCAGCGGGTCGTGTTGATTACGAGGTTACCGATTCAGAAGCTCGACCCAGGGAAGTATCATATTCAGATCGAAGTTCAAGATCGCCTTAAGGACCAGTTTGTAAAGGTCGAAGATAGTTTCGATCTCCTCCCTCCCACCCGCACGCCGGCTAAACCGTAGCACATCTTGCAAAGAATTTGCCCAGTTTTGCCACTCGAAAGCTCTTTACGCACACTAACGCACTCGAGCTTGCTGATGTACCTTTTAATTGGACTCCATTTCGTAAAAACTCAGAGAACCATCGTATCGACCCAAGGCCAGAACTTTTCCGCTCGGGCTTACCGCCAAAGCCAGCACCCAATCAGACTGGTGCTCCACGTGTTTCTCTTGAAGAGTTTCAACCTCCCAGAATTTGACCAATTGATCCTCTCCACTGGAAATTAAGGTGTGCCCGTCCGGGGTAAAAACAAGTCTAATAATTGGACTCCCATGGGCGAAAGTCGAACGGACCAATTGACCACCTTCTTCGGAAAGCCTCCAGATTCGGATCATTTTGTCCACGCCAGCTGCCGCAACCAGCTGACCCGATGGGTGAAAGGCCAGCGTATAGAGTTCAGCCGCAGATTCACTGAACGCTCTAAAAAGTTGTTCACCCGTTGAAATGTCCCAGATCTTGACGGTCCGGTCTGCGGACGCAGAAACCAAACGCTTCCCTTCCGGGTCAAAGGCCACAGAGAAAACGGCATCGCTGTGACCGGTGAAGGTACGAACTTCTTCCCCTGTTTCAACGTCCCATAATTTAACCAAATGGTCATAGCTTGAGGTCGCCAGAAGCTTTCCACTTGGGCTGAAGGCGATGGAATAGATACAGTCGTTGTGCCCCTCGAGGGTATGAAGCAAGGTCCAGTCTTTCGTGCTCCAAATTTTAACCTCACCGTAACGGGTGGGCATACCTCCAGCCGCAGCCAGTAAGGATCCATCGGCGCTGAAGGCCACAGCACGCACCGATTCTGCATGCTCAGACAACCGCACGCGAGTTTTCCCATTGTCGAGATCGATGAGTCGAACTTCCTTGTAAGTACCCGCAGCCAACAGCCTTTCGCTGGGGTGAAAGGCTAGACTTGCGATTTCTGGCTTCACAGGGATCCGCGGTTGAATATCAGGCAAATTCTCCATCTTCATTCTCGCCAGATCGCCGGTCCAAGCCGGGGCTCCAGCATCGATCCAATCTCGAAGCGTTTGGATGTCCTCGTCAAATAGAAAGCCACCATACGGCATCCTGGGTTCAAGAAATCCTTCCACCATCAATATCATGCGACTTTTATCACTGTCTCCCGGTACTAGGGGTGCTCCATGCGGACCGCCCTTCATCAGCGTCGCGTATGTTTGTAGGTTGAGCCCGCCTTTCTTGTCCACATTGTTGTGGCAGGAGTAACAATTCCGCGCCAGAAGCTTGGCCGCCGCCGCCGCAGAATTGTTCGTCACTTCAGCGGCATGCTCCTGTGCACGTGGCGCAAACATCACCTCCACTGAAAGCAGGAGGACAATCGTGACCGAAGAACAAACGACTGACTTCACGGTAATTCCTCCGAACATGTTCCTGTTCGTGATAGTTTCCGAGTCAGTATCTGTTTAAGCTTCCCGCGCCTATCCAATCTGAGATAGCCCTGTAGCAGGCAGAATGTTTCTCCCATTTGGTATTCTACTTTATAAAGGGTCTTCTCAGCAGATGTCAATGTACCCGACTTTGACAGTGGTCGAGTTAGAGTGTTATCTGATTCTAGTAGGTGTTAGATCCAAGCCATTCCGATTGGTGTCCCTGGTGTTTGAACAACGTCCGGATTGCGGTTGGCGCCGATCCTGAGGAGATCGAGCAAGAACCCAACAGCACGGCCACAGCTCAACCGGTCTCTTGGCCCGTGACGATTAATGG
>JALLON010000225.1 GCA_027717925.1 Acidobacteria bacterium AH-259-G07
GGAACCTGAAACCTGAAACCTGGAACCTGGACCCATCTAACGCCCCTGCAGCCTTTCTATTTCCCGCTGTACCCAGCTAATGCCGGCCGCGCCACTTACTCCTGTCCTGAAAACCGCTTCAAAGTTGGATTCATCGATTCCTCCCACGGCGACAACTGGCGTATACAGCATCTGCACCGCCTCGCGCAGGGCCGGGGTTCCTAAAGGAGGCCTATCCGATTCCTTGGAGAGAGGATCGAAGATGGGACCCAAGAGGATGTAATCAACTCCCTTGCTCTCAACCATTTCTGCTTCCCGCAGCGTATGGACTGATTTTCCCAATAGAAACTGCTTCGCTGCAAACTGATCTCTGGCCTTCCTGGCATCCCCGACATCTTGACTGGAGGTCAAGTGAGTACCACTAGCGCCTTCTTCGAGGGCCACTTCAAACAAGGAGTTCACTAGGAACAGCTTTCCGGTCTGTCGGGCCAAGCGGACCCCACTTCGAATGAACACGCGGTTCCTTTCAACCGATAGGTCCTTCTCACGCCACTGCAGGATGTGAGCTCGAGTCTGGAACAGTAATTCCAAGTAATCGAACGGATCCAGTTGAGGAAAGGCAAGGCGGTCTGAAATACCATACAGTACCGGGGGCTGGAGGTTACGCTTTTCTAAAATATTGTTGAAAGTGAGCAATCTCCCAAACTCCCAGCATGAGATTTGCCAAGCCCAATCCGGAAACGGCCCCACGGAAGAAATTGTTGAGAAACACGAATCTGAGATAAGGAGAGTACTCCAAAAGGAGATTCTGCTCCCACAGACGCATCCAGGGAAAGATGACTAGAAATATCCCTACTTCAAAGCAGTATAAAATATAGATAACAAACAGGATTTTGTTAATCATGGGGTGGGATTGGGGTGCTGGAGGTGGGTCCAGCTACCTCAGTTCTTTTATCCGGGCCGCCTTACCTTTCCGCTCTCGCAGATAGTAGAGCTTGGCACGCCGCACCCGTCCTCTTCTAATTACCTCGATGCTATCAACCGTCGGCGAATGCAGGGGGAAAGTACGCTCAACCCCATACCCGAAGGAGACCTTGCGCACCCTGAACGTAGAACCTAGCCCCCTTCTCTTGATCGCAATGACTACACCCTCAAACGCCTGAATCCGGAACTTGTCCCCTTCTTTGATTTTCACATTAACTCGAACAGTATCTCCCGCCTTGAAATTGGGAATTTCCCGGCTCATATATTTCTGCTCAACTTTGTCCACCAGGTTCATTTCGCACCACTAATTCTTTCACTTACATCAGATTTTTGGCTTATCTCTTCTTCCAGCAGATCAGGCCTCCGTTGTCGAGTTCGTCTCAGTGCCTCCCGCCGCCTCCATCCCTGGATTTCCCGATGATCACCGGAGAGAAGCACTTCAGGCACTTTCCACCTTCGAAACTGCGCGGGGCGAGTATAGTGTGGAAAATCAAGCAGGCCTTCCATAAAGGACTCCTCCAAAATGGAAATTCCCTTCCCCACTACACCGGGAACCAAGCGGCAAACTGCATCGATAATGAGAAGCGCTGCGAACTCCCCTCCTGAAAGAACAAAATCACCTACTGAAATTTCCTCATCAGCCAGATAGTCGGCCACACGTTGATCCACTCCTTCGTAGCGCCCGCAAATCAGAATCAAATGAGCCTTTAAAGATAACTCCTTTGCCTTGTTCTGATCAAATCGCTTCCCCTGCGGCGAGAGTAAAATAATGTGTCCCCCGTTCCCAGATTCCCGTTGACAATGCTCCACTGCCCTGAAAATCGGTTCCGGTTTCAATACCATCCCTTCTCCCCCGCCGTAGGGCCGATCGTCTACCGTTCCGCGTTTGTCATCGGCAAATTCTCGCAGATCTATCACTTTGGTCTTTACCAACCCCTTTTTCCCGGCCTGATCGGTCATTCCAAACTCAAAAATGCCACCGAATAGATCGGGAAAGATGGTAACGATGTTGATCAACATAGTAGAAGAAGTCAGGAGCCAGAATCCAGAAGGCTGATCGCTGACCTGCTGACCGCCTGACGAACAACCTAAAGCTCAACAACCGACAACTCAGAACTCAAAACTCAGAACTCCATAACTGAAAACTGACAGCTCAAAAGCTCGTTAGCTGATGGCTAAAATCCGTGTGATCCGTGATCACAAATCGGTGGCCAGTCCCGGAGGAAGGCTAACCTCGATTATTTTCTTTTCAACATCGACTCTAACAATAAACTTCCGCACCAGGGGGACCATAAACTCCTTTCCATTCCGCTTTGTCACCACTAAGTTGCAGCCCGCCGCGCCGGTTTCAAAAATTCCAGTCACGGTACCCAGGAATTCTCCACTTTCGAGGATATTGCATCCAAGCAGATCAGAATGGTAGTAGCTGTCCTCTGGAAGCAGAACGCGCTGGTCTTCTGGAATCTGAACGTCACCGCCAATGAGCTCCTGAATCTCTTCAGGGCGATCACGCCCACGGAACTTCAGGATGACTCGGCCTTTATGTAACCAGTGTTTTTCGAGCTCTTCCCAGTACTCCTTGCCGGAATTGGAAATATGAACCTTACGGAGAAGAGAAAAACGCTCGGGGAAATCAGTTAAAAGTTCTGCTGCAACTTCGCCCCGAACTCCGCGTTTTTTGACGATTCGGGCGATGCTGACAAAACGATCCAACTATTCTAGAATCTCCAAGACAAACCGCTTGCGCAGCTTCATCCCTGAAGCGCCTAGAAGGGTTCGGATAGCGCGGGCCGTACGACCCTGTTTCCCGATTACTTTCCCGAGATCCGACTGAGCCACTCTCAACTCAAGCACCGTTGTTTGTTCGCCTGCTACTTCAGCTACACTGACTTCATCAGGATTGTCCACCAAAGCTTTCGCGATCATTTCGATTAGCTCTTTCATATCTCCTCCTGTGACATTGAACTTGGATATCAGAATATCCAAACCACCTCGAGCACGTCTCGTGCCTCGGGCTCGGCAGAGTCACCCGAAGACCAGCAATAAACGAGACGCGTAAACACCTGATCTCCTTGCGTTATGTCGACTGCCTAACTTTATTGATTAAGGCTCTTACAGTCTGCGACGGCTGTGCACCTCGTTTCACCCAATAGTCGATGCGGTCCAGATCCAAATTCAATCGGACGGGTTTCAGAGCGGGGTTGTAATAACCAACTATCTCGACAAATCGCCCATCTCTGGCACGACTCCTTTCCGCGACCACAACCCGATAATGAGGATCTTTCTTGGCTCCGTGGCGACTTAAACGAATTCTCAGCAACGATCAATCTCCATGCGACCAAACAATTGTATCAGAGAGCTGCTAAATCGGAAAGTTAAATTTAGGTAACCCTTTGGTACGAAAGCCTTTAGTGATCTGCTTCATCATCTTCTTTGTTTGAACATATTGCTTCAGTAGACGTTTCACCTCGGAAACGGGCCTTCCGCTGCCGCTCGCAATTCTCTTACGCCGGGAGGCATTGATGATCTTGTAATTGGTCCTCTCCCTCCAAGTCATGGAATTGATAATTGCCTCCAGATGAGCCAATTGCTTCTCACCAACTTTAATTTTTCCCAATCCCTTTAGGAAACCAACTTGGGGAAGCATCCCCAACACTTGTTCCAAGGGACCTAGCCGGCGTATCTGCCGAACCTGATTTCGAAAGTCTTCCAGGGTGAACTCATCGCGCTGCAACTTTTGAAGCATCTCCTCGGCTTTGTCTTCATCCACCACTTCTTCAGCTTTCTCAATCAGGCTGAGCACATCACCCATCCCCAGTATGCGGTTAGCCATACGATCCGGATGAAAGAGTTCTAGCGCATCATATTTCTCTCCAACACCGATAAACTTGATTGGCTTCCCCGTTACCCTCTGAATTGAAAGTGCGGCTCCACCCCGTGCATCGCCGTCCATCTTAGTTAGGATCACCCCGGAGAGATCCAAGCGCTGGTTGAACTCTTGTGCGGAATTCACTGCATCCTGGCCCGTCATGGCATCTGCCACCATCAAGATTTCCGTGGCCTTCACCTCTTCTCGAATTCTCTCCAGCTCTGTCATCAGTTCTTCATCAATATGCAGCCGTCCAGCCGTGTCAAGCAGCAGCACGTCGAAACCCATGTTACGCGCGTGCCGCAAGGCCATCTTCGCCAGTTCTACAGGGTCATCACCTTTCTCCACATAAACCGGAATATCAATATCCCGTGCGATGACCGAGAGCTGTTCAATGGCCGCAGGACGGTAGACGTCTGTCGAGACCACTAAGGGTTGGTGTCCCC
This sequence comes from Acidobacteria bacterium AH-259-G07, assembly GCA_027717925.1. GTDB lineage: Bacteria > Acidobacteriota > UBA6911 > RPQK01 > JADFOI01 > JALLOL01. The sequence continues at coordinate 4,279 of JALLON010000225.1, forward strand.
TCTGACTCAACCACAGAGCCAGCTTTCCGGTCGTTGTCGTTTTTCCACTCCCCTGCAGACCAACCATTAAGATTACACTGGGTGGAACCTTGGAAAACCCCAGACCCACTGTCTGGCGCCCGAAGAGTTCTATTAGTTCATCGCGAACAATTTTCACCACCTGTTGGCCCGGCGTCAGGCTGCGAAGTACCTCTTGGCCCAGAGCCTTCTCCTTGACTCGGGATACGAACTCTTTGACCACTTTGAAGTGAACATCTGCTTCCAGGAGCGCAATTCGGATTTCTCGCATTGACTCCTCGACGTGGCGTTCAGAGATGCGCCCCTCACCTTTCAGGTCTCGGAGAATTTTCTGTAACTTTGTTGATAAGTTCCCTAACATTTCCTTGGAAAAGACTTAAAATTAAGTACTCTGGTTATCCAGTTAAGTGAGAAAACACGTATTTGGTCATG
>JALLON010000227.1 GCA_027717925.1 Acidobacteria bacterium AH-259-G07
CGGATTCTGGCTTCTGGATTCTGGCTTCTGGCTTCTGAATTCTGTCTCCTGCCCTACATTAGACGTCTGCTTTCGAAGTATGCTACCCTACGACCATTCTCTCGGCATGAATGTTAAAAAACTCGAGGAGAAATTAAAAACAACCCTTGGAGCCAGGGAAAAGCTCAAGATTCTGGACGAGATCGCCGCTTATTGTTACGACCAGGATGAGTACCAGAAGGCAGCTAAGTATTACCAGGAAGCCGGCAAATTGGTCCCGCTGGGTAATCCCCGGGCTTACTATGAGGGTCAGGAGGGCATTTGTCATTTTTTGTTGACCAAGGATAAGGAAGCTTACCGGGCACTGATGGCGGCTAAAGAGATGTTTCGTCCGGATGAGGAGGATTTTGATCCGGAGATTTATGGATTGGTCTACTACTTTTTAGGATCCCTCTATGAGTACAACGGTGAAAATGACGCCTCTTTGCGCTTCCGGCTGGAAGCGCTCAACTATTTGAAGTACCTTCACCGAGAGGCTCAATGGATGCTACTGGCTGGAATCAGCCGAAATTATGAGGAGCGAGGTGAGTTTCGGCAGTCCGTGAAATTCAACACTCAGGCCATCTCTCTGATCAGCGATAACGATCCTGAGGTGGCTTACATTTTCGAAAGCCTCGGGTTCAGTCATTACGAACTTGGTGAGTACGACAAGGCCTTGGGGTATTTTTCTCAGGTTCTCGAGGTGGCTCCCGATTTCGAACGGGAAGACGATATTTATTTCACTATTGGGTTGTGCTATCAACGACTGCTCAACTTCCGGATGGCTCTTGATTCCTATCTGAAGTTACTGGAACTGAAAGAGCTGGATGGCGATAAAGACTCATTGAGTTGGCTTTGTATCGAAATCGCACACTGCTACTACAATCTCAAAAAGCACAAGAAATCGCTTGAGTTTGTTGAAAGAGCTTTAAGGGAACCGATCGAGGACAAAGAGCAACGGGCCGAGATACATAGCTACCTGACCAACAATTATCATGCTTTGGGTAGGTTCAAGAAAGCCGTCGAAGCAGGCGAAAAGACACTGAAAATTTGTGATAAGTTTCACAACATCGAAATCATGCTTCCCAATCTGGCACTCAGTTACTACCAACTCGGTAAAAAAGATAAGTTCGAGTTCTATCGTGATTGGTGTAATCGTGACTTCCCCGCACTCAGTTGGACCAAGCAGCTGAACAAGTTGAAACTTTAGAGGAACCCGTCAGGGCTTGGATGTCCTTGCTAAAAGGGATCGATCCTGATCTGTTGAACGGTGCTTTGACCGTTGTCAAAACCCTTCATGACCATGGGCATGAGGCCTATTTTGCTGGAGGTGCGGTTCGAGATCTGATTTTGGAAAGAAAGGTTGCTGACATCGATGTTGCTACGTCTGCTCCCCCTGAAGAGATTGAACGGTTTTTTCCAAAGACCATCCCCCTGGGTAAGGAATTTGGGGTGGTCGTTGTGGTGCAGGATTCACGTCAATACGAAGTAACGACTTTCCGGAAAGAGTCGGGTTATCTGAATGGGCGTCATCCCACCGAGGTTCATTTCACCGATGCACGACAGGACGTCCAGCGTCGTGATTTCACTGTCAACGCACTTTTCCTCGACCCTTGGACTGAAGAAATTATTGACTATGTCGGGGGAAGGGAAGATCTGAAGCGCAAGTTGGTCCGCACTGTGGGTCCTCCCGGTCCCCGATTTGAAGAGGATCGACTCCGGGTTTTACGTGCCATTCGTTTTGCCTGTCAGCTTGGTTTTCGTATCGAGCCAGAAACTTACCAACAGGTTCAAAACTATGCCCAAAAACTGACTCAGGTGAGTTCGGAGAGAATCAGGGATGAACTCTTGAGGATTCTCACAGGAGCGGATCCGGCTCGTGGGCTCAGGCTTCTCTTCGATTCAAAAGTTCTGGGAAGCATTTTGCCGGAAGTCGCGGCCATGCAAGGGGTGCCACAGCCGCCCCAATTTCATCCGGAAGGGGATGTCTTTGAGCACACTTGCCTAATGTTCCAATTTTCCGAGCGACTCAGCCATACGCTCGCCCTGGCTGTCTTGCTGCACGACGTCGGCAAACCCCCGACCTTCACTGTTCAAGAACGGATTCGCTTCGACGGGCACGCCGAGTTGGGTGCGAGAATGGCTCAAGAGATCTGTCGAAGGCTGCGCCTTTCCAATGAGCAGATCGAAGAGATAGTCGACCTGGTTAAAAATCACCTGCGTTTCATCCATGTCCGCGAGATGAGAGAAAGTACTCTTAAGCGTTTTCTCCGAAAAGAGAATTTTGGCAAGCACCTCGAGCTTCATCGCTTGGACTGTCTGGCCAGTCACGGGGATCTCTCCAGTTACCACTTTTGTCAAGAGAAGCTGGAGAAGTTCACCCAAGAAGCGATGCGGCCCGAGCCGCTTATTAATGGTCATGATCTGATCGATCTGGGTCTAAAACCGGGCCCAATTTTTTCCGAGATACTCGGTGCTGTGGAGGATCTCCAGCTGGAGGGTAAACTCTCATCCAAAGAGGAGGCGTTGGAGTGGGTGAAGGGGCACCACCTGACACCTGACAACTGACAGCTGATTTTTCCTGTTGCCTTTGTGGCGGCAGTGGTATAAGGAGAAAGCCATGAAAGATAAATTGCGTGCCCTCTTATTTTTGGTATTGATAAGCCTTTCTGTGGCGTTGCTCAGTTGCTCCCAGGTGGCGGAAGAGCCCGCCGACGAGGCGATTGAGGCCGTTGCGGTGGAGGTGCAAAAGCCGGCCCCCGGCGACATGGTGTTGATTCCCGCAGGTGAATTCACCATGGGCACGAATGAACGCAAACCGGGGCGACCAGCGCTGGAAGTACCTGAGCATAAAGTTGATTTGCCTGCTTACCATATGGATGTTTATGAGGTCACACACGGCCAGTGGATCAAATTCCTGACTGAGGGTGACTACGCACCGGAAGGGAACTGGCGTCAATTCTACAGCATTGGCAAGGAAGACTATCCCCTGAGCAATGTGACTTGGGACGACGCAAAGGCTTATTGCGAGTGGGCCGGCAAGCGACTGCCGACCGAGGCAGAATGGGAAAAGGCCGCCCGTGGTTCCGAAGGATACAAGTATCCCTGGGGCGATCAATGGGATTACACCAAAACAAACTGCAATGAGAAAGGTTACTTTAATACCATCGAAGTGGGGGAGATCGAAACAGACAAGAGCCCTTATGGGGTTCATGACATGATGGGCAATATTCACGAGTGGACCGCTGACAAGTTCAGGCCTTATCCGAGAAGCCCCGCCCGCGGGGACAGTGCATTCACCAGTGGTTACATCGCCTCTCGCGGCGGCTCCTATGCCATGAAGGGTGGGAGCATGACCCTCTATACACGCAGTGCCTGGCTGCCCAAGTCTCAGTACGGTATCGGCTTCCGCTGTGCCAAGGACGCCGAGCAAGAGACTCCCCAAGGCGAAGGGCAGCAGTAAGTTCCGGTACGAGAACCAGACTGATCCAGCCCCTCCCTCGATTCGCGGCGGTTGAGTTCAGAGTACGGGAGTCGCACTGGAAGCCGACCTGAGGCTAACTTGACAACCCTTGTTGATCTCAATAGCATAATTTCGCGGGGTGGAGCAGTCTGGTAGCTCGTTGGGCTCATAACCCAAAGGTCGAGGGTTCAAATCCCTCCCCCGCAACCAAGTACGCTTCATGAGAGGCCGCTGACAAGCGGCTTTTTTTCTTATGGTTACAAGGATGAGCCATTAACATCTCAATTTTCTTCTACTGTACTGTCCCACTTTCAGGTGCCTCCAGGTGGGCAAAAAGTGGGCAAGAGATGGCACTCACCAGAGCCTCAGCAGCCCTCCGAGCCTCCTCTTCATCCGGGTGAATGTAGATGTCTGCAGTTGTGGACATCCGTGAATGCCCAAGCTGCCGCTGAGCCAGTTTCACACTTCCGGTCTCTCGATGGACAATGCTGCCAGCTGTGTGCCTGAAAAGGTGAAAGCCATGCGTACGGGGAGAACGTTTGATGCCTGCCTTGTCCATCGCTGGGTAAAGAACTTCGTTGCGCAGATGGTCTGGATCACAAGGACTCCCATCATCTCGACAAAAAACAAAGTCATCAGGTGCTGTGAAGGTTGACTGCTGTTTGTGGGTCAGCAGGACCTGGAGAAGCAGATCTGGGATGTAGAGCGTTCTCTTGCTGGCTTCCGTTTTGGGGCCAAGCAGATGCCCTCTCCAAAGGCTGCTGCTGACATTCAGATTTTGGGAAAGAAAATCGACATCTCGCCACCGTAATCCGAGAAGTTCCCCTAGCCTCAGACCAGTCAGGACGACACTCACAAAAAGTGGCTTCCACTGCAGGGGAATGTGCTCCAAAACACTTTGGATTTGCTCCACCGTCAGGGTGATCTTTTCCTTCGTACGGTACTTAGGCCGGTGCAGTTTTCGGCGTAGAGGGCTACCTTTAATTAAGTCGTACTCAGCAGCTAAATCAAAGATAGTCTTCAGCATCCCGTAAAGATTGGCGGCATACTTCGCAGAGACCTCTTTCTGTCGCAACTTCTCGAAGAACTGAGTCAGATGTTCAGGTTTGATCTCGTCAAGTTTCAGCGCTCCGAACTCCGGCAAGGCGTAATTTCTAAGCATCGACTGGTAGCTGTACAAGGTTGAGGGTTTCACCCCTTGGTTTTCCAGATAAC
>JALLON010000228.1 GCA_027717925.1 Acidobacteria bacterium AH-259-G07
AGACTTACAAAGCCCCAAGGTATTGGCATCGCGGCTCCTCCTGAACACTCGATATTGTGGCTCTCACATACGGCCACACGTTAACTTGACAGTGCCCAGGAGAGTGTGGGAGAGCTACCGACTGCTCGATCAACTCGAGGACGATGAGGAGAATTCACTTCTGGTCGACGAGTTTCTCAAAAAACGGTCCAGCCGAAGCCTGGAGCACGTGTTCACAATCCTTTCGTTGGCCCTGCCGAAAGAACCACTGAAGATTGCCTTTCGCGGCCTGCACACCGATAAGCGAGATCTCAAGGGCACGGCTCTGGAGTATCTGGAGAGCATACTTCCCGAGGCGATCCGAAAAAGCCTGTGGCCCTTCCTGGAAGATGATCGCAAGGCAAAGCGGGAGAGGACCCAGTCTCGGGAAGAAATTCTTGCTGAGCTGATGCACTCAAATCAGTCGATTGAGCTGAACCTGGCTGAAATCATTAAGAAGTCTAATTAGCCTCATTGTGAAATTCACAGCAGTTCTGTATATTCTCCATGTCGGTTGCTGCCTGGGAGGAAAATCCGGTTCTCAGTAGCCCGGACCGATTTGTAAGGTGCGCTGACTGGAGTTGATGTGCCATCGGCAATTAATCCTCTGAAGCAAATCATGAACATCCGGCGGGATGAGCTCCCGCAGGCGCTCCTGATGTTCTCCTACTTCTTTCTGGTCATCACTACCTTCTCCATCCTGAAACCGCTCAAGAGTGGTCTTTTTATTCAATTCTATGATCAAAGCGGGTTTGACCTGATCGGCTGGCACATGGTGGCGGCACAGGCCGAACTGCTGGCCAAGGTTCTCAATATGGTCATCGCTTTAGTGGCGGCCACCGTATTTGCGTTGTTCTCGCGGTCCTTTCGGCGCCAGCAGCTCACCTACATCTTCTCGATCTTTATCATCTCCTGCTTTCTGTTTTTTACCTTCGTGCTGGACTCCCCCGGAGCGCCCACGGTCTGGTCGTTTTATCTATTCGGCGACCTTTACAGCACGCTCATGGTGGCCACCTTCTTCGCCTTTCTCAACGACAGTGTCGAACCCGATGCGGCCAAACGTCTCTATGGATTGATTGTTCTGGGAGGTGTGGCGGGCGGCTTTTTTGGGGCCACGGTTGCTGCGGTAAGAATCGGCGATCTCTCCATGATTCAGTGGCTTTGGATCTTCCTGGGTCTGGCCGTGGCCATCCTGGTGATCGCCGGGACGGCAGGTAAGATGTTTACCCGAAAGTCCTTGCCCCAATCGCCGGAAGGGGAAGAGAAACCGATATCAGCAGGAAATCCGGCAACGGAAGGGGCCAGAATGGTCTTTCGGTCCCGCTATCTTTTGTCCATTGTGGCGATCGTCGGATTGTATGAAATGGTATCCACCACCATGGATTTTCAGTTCAAATCCACCATCGCCTACTATCTGGACGGGCCGGACATCAGCGTGTACATCGCCACAGTTCAGGCCATCAGTAACGGGATATCGTTTTTCATACAGATTTTCCTGACCAGTCTCATGATGAGCCGTTTTGGTGTGGGAATCGCACTGCTGGTTCTGCCGGGAATGGCGCTGGCAGGCTCGGTCGGTTTTCTCTTTACTCCTCTTTTGTTTACGGGCGGCGCCCTGTACATCTGTGACAACGGCTTTAACAACTCGATTAATCAGTCCTCCAAGGAAGTTCTCTATGTCCCCACCACCAGAGAGGAGAAGTATCAGGCCAAGGCGTTTATCGACATGTTCGTTCAGCGCTTTGCCAAAGCCCTGGCCGTGGGCCTGAGCCTGACCATCACCACCCTCTTTGTGGGCTTTGGAAGCGTTCGCTGGCTCTCACTCGTGACCGCACTGATTCTGCTGGCATGGATTAGAATCGTCCGCTTTGCCGGCAAGGAATTTGAGAAGATCTCCGGGAAACCTCCTTCCGAGTAACTGGGTGGTTGAAGATCATGGCTTAGGTTGATCCTTCATCCTGTAAGCTTTTATGAAGTTGATATGAGGAGGTTGAGAAGAAGACGCGGGAGAACGCTTTAGGGATACCACCAGCAAGGTTAACGCTGCAAGGAGCGCCATGACCGGCAACGAACTTGGCAGGCGTATCAACAAATTTCTGGTTCCTGAAAGCCTGTCGTGGCAACCGAATACCACTTCTTGCAGGTTCGGGTCGGTATCCTGATTCGTTGAAATTGAGGGGCCGATGGCGGGGGTCACAGCGTTAATTTCCAATTTTTGGAAGCGAGCGGTGGGTTTTCAAGGGTCGTAAAAATTGGAAATTCACGCTGTGACCCCTTTAGTCAGGAGCGTTCCCGCTTTTCCCATCAGTCCTTGCAGGAGTGCATTTTCCCTGAGGCCACTGAGGATCTGTACCGAGCCGACACCGCGCTCTAGAACCTGTAAAGCCGCCTCGATTTTAGGTGCCATCCCATCCGTAAAACACCCCTCGCTCAGATATTTCCGTGCCTGAGCAGCACTCAATTCAGCGAGTCGGCTGGAGGGGTCGTCCATGTCGAGGTAGATCCCTTCGACATCTGAAACGGAGATGAGTCGTGCCGCCTGTAGTGCCACCGCCAGTTCAGCAGCTAAAGTGTCGGCATTGATGTTGAGAATTTGACCACTGTCGTCGGCCCCAAGGCAGCTGACAACGGGAAACAGACCGCTTTCCCAAAGTCGCGATAAGACGGAGACGTCAATCTGTTTAATCTCTCCCACCAAACCAAAATCAATCGACTGCACGCTTTGATGACCTGTGGATTCTGTTGTGGTGACTGGGATGGGCGGCCTTCTGCGACAGGAGGTCAATTTCCCGTCGAAGGCCGAAATGCCGATAGCCGGCAAGCCCGAAGCAATGAGACCCGAAACCAGGTTGCAATTGATGGCCGAGAAGACCATGGTGGCCAGCTCCAGAGTGGCTTCATCGGTTACACGACGCCCCTGATGCTGCACGATCGGAATTCCCAGCCGCTCGGATAAAACCGTGAGTTGTTTTCCTCCACCATGAACGATAAGGAGGCGATGCCCTTCCTGGGCTAATTCAGCAATCTGCCCACAAAGGCTAAGGCGCAGCTGTCTTTCTTCTAAGACTTTTCCACTCAGCTTGATAATCAGGATCATAGGGTCTTCACAGCCTCCACAAAAACATCGGCCTCATGCTGTGTGAGTGTGAGAGGCGGCATCAGCCGCAGTACCTGCGGGTCAACTGAAGTTCCGGTAAGAATCCGCCTATCGAGAAGTGCTCTCTGTAGATCTTTGGCTTTTATTTCCCCCGCCAATTTCAAACCCAATAGAAGACCCCGACCCTGCACCTGCTCAATTCCTTGAAAACTGCAAAGCGCTTTCTTGAGATAGGCACCCAGACGCGCTGCGTTTTCGGCAACGTTTTCGGCTTCAATCACTTCCAGGGTGGCTTCCATGGCGGCACAGGCCAAAGGGCCCCCGCCAAAGGTAGTTCCCAGATCTCCCTTTTCGACACCCTTGGCCAGGGCTCCGGTCACCAACAGCGCACCAGCCGGAAAGCCTGAAGCAATCCCTTTCGCTAAAGTGACCATGTCTGGATAGACGTTCTCTCGCCCGGCATAAAGAAAGGAGCCGGTTCGTGCCACTCCGGTTTGCACTTCGTCAAATATTAAGAGGGCTCCGTGCTTCTTACAGGCCTGGTGAATTTGGCTCAGGTGACTGGGAGGTATCTCCCGGACTCCTGCCATGCTCTGAATGGGCTCGATCAAGACGGCTGCCGTTTCTGTGGAAACCGCTGCGGCGACTTCCCCCATTGGCAGAATGCGATGCCTCGGCACAGGTGTGTTCAAGTAGTTGGCGTATTTTGGGATTCCCGTGCTGGAAAGAGCGCCATAGCTACGACCATGAAAAGAGCCCACGGTGGAGATAATTTCCCGGCGTTCGCTGATGGCTCGTGCCAGCTTGATGGCGTTCTCATTGGCTTCGCTGCCAGAATTGACAAGGAAAGCTTGGTAGTAAGGCTGACCGGCCATCTCCACTAGCTTTCTTACCGCACGGGCCCGGACTCCGTTATAGGCGACGTTGGAATAAAAAATCAGTCGTGAAGCCTGTTCTTGAATTGCTTCCACAACACGTGGATGGCAGTGACCTGTGGAGGTCACCGCATGACCCGCGTAGAAATCGAGATACTTCTCTCCCTCCTGGTCGTACACGTAGCATCCCTGACCTCGCTCGATGGAAATGGGAAACTTCGCATAGGTTGGCAGCTGGTATCGATCCTCATCGCTTTGGATGGATTTGGTGATTGTGTTCATCACGGGTATACCGGAGGCAGATCCAGTGCTGTCTCCTCCCGGAAACCGCAGATCAAATTCATATTCTGAACCGCCTGGCCGGCGGCGCCCTTTTGCAGGTTATCCAGCACCGACCAGACAATGAGAAAACCATTCTGGGTTGCCGCGCCGATGTCCACGAAATTAGAGTGCCGAACCAGGTTCACATCCGGACAGCCAGGCAGCCAACGAATGAAAAAATCCGCAGCATAATAAGATTCGTACAATTTGGCGATCTCTTCAGCCGTAGCGGACTTGGCTAGCTCGACATAGTGGCTGGCGAAAATTCCTCGCACGAATGGAGCCGAATGGGTCTGAAAGATCAACGGATAGTCGGGTCTTTCAAGCGCTTG
>JALLON010000229.1 GCA_027717925.1 Acidobacteria bacterium AH-259-G07
GAATGTCAACTGGCTTGGCCTAAAATGGATTTTTATCGGTTTGTCGTTGATCCTCATGGCGGCCGGTGCGGTTTCCATGGTTGCGGGTGGGCTTAATCTAGGGGTGGATTTTACCGGGGGGACACTCGTCTATGTGAGGTTTAAAGAGGAGCCCCAACTGGACCGGATCCGTCGAACTTTGAGTGAGGCGGGCCTTCAGGCAGAGGAGGTCATACGCTTCGACAATCCGTCGCAGAACGCGGTGCAGATCCGGATGGCGCGTGTCGAAAGCGAAGAACAAGACCTCACCCAGGAGAGCAATCAGGTCTTTGAGGCCCTTCGCAGGGAGTATGATCAAAGCTGGCTGCAGACGGAAAAACTTGATCTGAATAACGTTCCGAAGAGCGCATTGTCGACTCGATTACAGGAGCTTAATCCCGAAAACCTTCGAGACGAGCGTTCCATCTCGGACTTTGCCCAGCACTACGACGAGCTGGCGGGAAAGATCATTGGTTATCGAACGACTCACAGTGGAATTATCCAAGGTTTTTCAGGATTGGATCAATTGGGACTTGCCACGGTAATTGCCAAGGTGCTGCAAGAAAACTTTTACCTGGGTGGATTTAGGGTGATCAGCGTGGAAAGTGTTGGGCCCAAAGTTGGTCGGGAGCTGAGGACGAGAGCGCGTGCTGCCATCCTTGTGGCCCTGCTTCTGATGTTGTGCTACATAGCCATTCGGTTCTGGCCCATCTACGGTCTGGCGGCGCTTGTGGCGCTTTTTCACGACGTGTTCATCACCGTGGGAGCTTTCTCTATAACCAACAAGGAAATTTCGCTTCCCGTCGTGGCAGCACTGCTGACCCTGATCGGGTACTCCATTAATGATACGATCGTGGTGTTTGATCGAGTACGAGAGAATTTGAGGCTGATGCGGCAAAGTGACCTGGCCACCATCATCAATAGGAGCATCAATCAGACTTTGAATCGGACAATTATGACTTCCGGGATGACTTTTCTGGCCGTTTTCTCTCTGTATGTGTTTGGTGGCCAAGTACTGAATGGTTTCTCATTTGCGCTTGTAGTCGGTGTAATCATAGGAACATATTCATCAGTTGCCATTGCGAGTCCCATTGTTCTTTGGTGGCAAAACTACTCAGATAAAAGGAAGAAGCGCCGCTGATTTGGAGATGATATCTTGTAACTCCAGATTTGTGACAGTGTTACGGGATTGTTCAAATAAAAAATTATCTTGACTCGAGGGAAAGCCAATAGTAAGATCGGCCTATCTTGGTTGCATCCTATAAGGGCATTTAAAGAGTTGAGATAGGAAAGGAAAGCAAATGTTTGACAACCTCATCGAGTCGTCCGTGCATGGAGGTGGTCGAAGCACCGTTGCTTTGTTGATCTCCTTTGTCGTTCACCTCATCGTCATTGTGAGCGTGATCGTGATTCCACTCGTCTACTACCAGGTACTTCCGCAGGAGCAATTGTTGACATTCTTAGTGGCACCTCCGCCGCCACCTCCGCCGCCACCTCCGCCGCCACCTCCGGCGTCGGCGCCTCCGGTTCGCAAAGTGCAAATCGTCAAGCTGGATCCATCCAAGTTCATGGCACCGACGGAAGTGCCAAAGGAAATTCCAGCTCCAACGGATGATATTCCACAGATTTCCGGTTTTGTTGGAGGCGTGGGCGGAGTGCCTGGAGGAGTCGTGGGTGGAGTTCCAGGAGGTGTTGTGGGTGGCGTAATTGGCGGAATTCCCAGTGCCGCTCCACCACCGCCACCACCGAAAAAGAAAAAGCAACCCATCCGAGTGGGTGGGAATGTTCAGGCTTCTAAGCTCATTCGTCGGGTGGAACCCGAATATCCAGAGCTGGCCAAGCGGGCTCGTGTTCAGGGTATCGTGCTGCTTCAGGTGACGGTCAATGAACAAGGAAGCGTGGCCGGGATTAAAGTGATCAGAGGTCATCCGCTTTTGACTCAGGCAGCGGTAGGTGCAGTGCAGCAGTGGATATACTCGCCGACCTTGCTCAACGGTGAACCGGTTCCGGTTATTGCTACGGTGACGGTGAATTTCGTACTCAGGTAGACTCGACTAAATGGGCTTGTTTCTGTCTTTATGAGGTGCAACACTATAGCTTTTTGAGGAGGTATACATGACTGGTTTTATTGAAATGTGGGGTCAGATGGGGGTGCTGGCACAGGCCGTGGTTGTCGTCCTCGGCTTCATGTCGATCTGGTCCATTTCAGTCATGATTGAGCGCTATATCACCTTTCGAGCGGCTCGCAAGCAGTCGCGCGACTTCGCTCCTGTCGTGGCTGAAGCCCTGAAAAATGGTAATATCCGTGAAGCCATTGAGCTCGCTGAGGCCAAAGAGCATAGAAAGAGCCACTTGGCCAAGGTACTAGTTGCCGGTCTCCAGGAGTTCAATGCCCATGAGGGGTCGAGTGCAATCCCTGGTGAGACAATTGAAGCCTCGAAAAGGGCGCTTCAAAGAGCCACTGCGATTGGTGTCGAGGAGTTCAAGCGGGGTCTCGGAGGTTTGGCTACCATCGGTGCCACGGCCCCGTTTGTGGGGCTGTTTGGAACGACGATCGGCATCATTAATGCATTCACCGGTATGGCCGCGGGGGAGGACACCGGACTGGCCGCGGTGGCTGGGGGAATTGCCGAAGCGTTGATTGCGACGGCGTTCGGACTGTTCGTGGCAATCCCAGCGGTGTGGATGTACAATTACTTCAGTACCAAGATCGAATCCTTTGTAGTGGAAATGGACAATTCCTCCTCCGAGTTGGTCGATTATTTCTTGAAGCGGAGAGCTGAAAAGCATGGCAGTGAATCGTGAAGGCAGGGCGATTGTCAGCGGTGTAACAGCGGACATCAACGTGACTCCGATGGCCGACGTTATGTTGGTGCTGCTCATCATCTTCATGATCACCACGCCACTCTTGCAGGAGGGCGTCTTCGTCAACAAGCCATCGGCCAGAAATGCGCAGGAAGCTCCCGAAGCCGAAGTCGAGGATGCAACCATGGTGACGGTTACACGGAACCAAGAAGTGTGGATCAACCGTGAGCTTGTACCGGATGAGCAGGTTGCCGAGATCCTGGCGGACAGAATCGCTCTGGCTCCCGAGCTGCCGCTCTTTATCAAGGGTGATGTGGCTACCCGATATGGAAAGATAGTCGAAATTGTGAACAACGCCCGTGATGCTGGAGCGGAACGGATCGGATTGATGGTCGATCGGCAGAGAGAAGAAGGGAGGTAGTCGTCCTATGGCAATGGCAGGTAGGAGCGGCGGTGGGCCCACATCAGATATCAACATTACTCCTTACATTGACATTCTGCTGGTGTTGCTGATTATCTTTATGGTGATTCAGCCCACCACTCAGTATGATCTTGAGGCTCGGGTTCCACAAAAACTTCCGGAAGATATGCCGGAGAATGTGATCGTCAAGTCGGATGCCATTGTTGTTTCCATCGCCTCCACCGGTGCTCTTCGCATTAACCAGGACGCTGTGACATTACAGCAGTTGGGGGCCAGACTCTTTGACATTTACAGCGCACGCGCCAACAAGAACATGTTCATCCAAGGGGATGCGGATCTCGCCTTCGAAGAGGTAGTCAGGGTGATCGATATCGCGAAAGGAGCCGGTGTGGGAGACATCGGCCTCATGACTGAGGAGTAGCCCCGGGGGTGGTTGAGAATAAGCCCGGGATAAGAGTCGCGCGTGCAGCCTCTGTTCTCAGAACGGGCCCGATGGGGCCTAGTTGGCTTGACTTGGAGCCGCTCTGGGTGCGGCCACTTTCATTCATGAGGGGAAGGCAAAAATCACCATGAATTTTCCTAAAAAGCAATACGCCCTTGTAGCCGTGGCCGTGCTGGTGCTTCTCCTGGTGTCATCGAATTGTACCTTCATTCACGAGCTGGTGGCGCGGGATCACTTGAACAAGGGAGTAAGGGATTACACATCCAAGAGATACGATGAGGCGATTGAGCACTTTGAACAGGCGGTTGAAGCAGATCCGGAATTGATCGTGGGCTACCTTTATATGGCGATCAGCTACCGTGCACAATACATCCCGCAGGCGACGAGTGCAGAAAACTTGGAAAAGGCCCAAAAGGCGATCGAAACCTTTGAAGAGGTCCTCGAGAAAGCTCCTGCCGATGATACCGAGCATAAGCCCACGGCGATGGCTAACCTTGCCGGTATTTACAGCCAAATGGGAGATTACGACAAAGCCAAAGAGTGGTACCGCAAGCGATTGGAGGCAGAACCGAATAACCCTGAGCCGATGTATGGAATCGGCACAATCGACTGGCAGCTCTCCTACGACGAGACTGGCATGACCGGTGAGAACATCGAGTACCTAAGTGAAGAGGAAAAGGAAGAGATCAATCAGCTTGTGGATGAGGGTGTAGAGGCCTTAAAGAAAGCTTTGGAGATCGATCCAGGGTACGTTGATGCAATGCAGTATCTGAACCTGCTTTACCGGGAAAAGGCCAAGCTAGCAGAGGAGGAGGAGCGAAAAAGGGAGTGGGAGCTGCAAGCCGACCGGTTGGCGTTGCAAGCGCTGGAACTAAAGCGCAAACAGGAAAGAGAAGCAG